>JAGHSE010000014.1 GCA_018066015.1 Candidatus Colivivens equi | reverse complement strand
CTCATGGAATCCTAGCTTACGGTACAGATGGATAGAGGCTTCCAGCTTAGTATTCCCTTCAAGATAAAGACGTTTTGCCCCTATTTTCCTTGCATAGTCAATCAGAGCCGTTCCAAGTTGATGACCGATGTGATGTCCCTGCGTATGAGGCGAAACAGCCATCTTTGCCAGTTCGTATGAATCCTTATCGGGATGGTTAATCAAGGCGCAGCATCCAACGACTTCTCCCGTATTGTCGTCAAGAGCCAGAAATATCTGACCGCCATTGTCTATGATATAACTATCAATATGGGAAAAGGTCTTAAGGTCTGACTCCTCCAAACTGAAATATGTCTCAATCCATTCCGTGTTCAGACGTATGAAATCTGCTTTATACTGTCCGCTATAGGTTATAAAATTCTTATCCACCCATTATCATTCTCATCATCACGTTTCCTGCTATCATTCGCCAGCGCTTAGAGGTATGAGGAATAGGTGTATAGTGGAAACCCTTTTCTTTTGCCTTGCGTTCCAGTTCCTGATCAGTAAGTTCAATGAGATTTGGGTTGTCGTAATTGGACGGATGAGGAGCAAGGAGCAGAAGTTTGCCTTCACTACATATCTTATGATAAATGCCATCGGGATGGAAATAGCGGGCTGCTTCAGAACCTTCGGGCGGGAAACCATCAAGAAGCATGACGACTAATGGATAATGGTTTTCACGGATGGCACGTGCCACAGCCTTCTCGCCTTCATTGATGGCAGCAGTATAGGTTATGGCACCATATTCAGCCTTGCGGAGTGCACATGATACGGCATGGTCTATCTGCTCGGTTGTGAGGGAACGAGAGAGAGCTATGACTTGACATACAGGATATGTGAGCAGCCTATCCTTCCCCATACCGTCGAAGGAAAGTCCGGCAAGCCGTATGTTGCGACGGATGGTATAAAGGTCTGGAGTGAGATGTCGAAGCCACGCATTATCAGGATTGGCATGCGTATAGTCAATCATGTTGCCCAGTTGACCTTTATGGGAGAGAGTGCGGATGTATGGGATGTCAAGTATGTGCTCATCTTCCTGTCTCCAGATGCCTAATTCGATGGCTTTGCGCTTTATTCCGATGCGGAAGCCATTGCAGATCTGCCGGATGGAACGCCCCGTGTCTTTGGTTATCCACACCACGGCATGAAGGTGGTCGGGCATTATCTGTTTAGCACAGAGGACGAGACCCTCAGCGTGGTTCTTGAGGTTGGAGAGATCGGAGGATACGGCAAAGCCAAGCGGAGTAAGGTTGACGGTAGCGAGCGTTGAGGTAAATTTCCTGTCGTTATCACACGAGCGTTGAACGCTCTGTCGATAGAAACAGGATTCAGAAAGAGGCACAAGACTACCGAGCAGCCTTTGTCTGCCCTTGACTGTAAAGGTGATGAAGTATATCCCTTCACCCTTCCAAATGCTATTATGTTCTTTCCAAGTGAATGACATAAGGTGTAGATTGTGCAAAAGTACACAATTCTTTTTGTTTCTCCAAACAATTCAAGATGAAATAAGGTGGCAAGCGATGAGTATAACTGAAAGGTATAGTTCCGTGTTGTTAAATTCAGTACTTTCTCTTTTTTGTCACGTTCAAAATCACTTAACCTTATATCAATCACTAATTATTAGTACTTATCAACAAAAAAAATAGACACAATCTATGTCGTATGACATTTTATTACTATCTTTGCGCATACAAAGAGGCGTACACCTCAAAAGCAACACTAAGTTTAATTAAAAACAATATACAACACCCAGACATCAAACTAAAATAACATATTAAATATATAATGCATTGACTATTATTTGCGTTCTCCTGAAAAGCCTGGAAACTTTTATTGGAATAAGAACACAAACGAATAGTGGTTAGGCAATTCTCTGTGATAGCAGAGAGTGTGCCTTATCCGTCGATTTGACCAAGTCAATGTCCTAGCCTTAGGGCATGGGCATTTCTTATCGACGGATGAGGTTTCATTCCAGGCTGCCTCGGAGAACGCATGAGAAGGTTCATGCCTTGAGTATTCTTGTATTCTGTATAGTACTGATAATCAGTACAGAAAGAAGTCTTGCCAGTTTGAATGTTCCCAAATGTTTCCAGTGGATTTGTAAGTAGGAAACATCGTGAGTTTTGCGTATGGGAACACCTCAAAAACACAGAAAATACCGAAATACCCCTATTAAGATTCATTAACACCGAATTAACATTTTGTTAACATATTTTTTTGAGTGTTACGATCGGTCTTTCGGAGCACGCTAAACATAAATTCCAGATTGCATTGTACCTAAAATTGATTCAAACGTAAGCAAGCATGCCTTAACGAAATTCGGAGGCATCACCATGTTTTATGACTAAGAAGGAAGAATAAAGCGAGGTCTTCTATCTTCCCTACAAGTGGAATTCTATCCATGATGTTGCGGAACTTACGGGTAAAGGAATAAGCACAGTTCTAAAGAATCAAGAAAGAGTTCTGGATTGACCCCATGTATGAAAACATGTGTGTTGTTTTACTACTTTGGTTTTTCTATATTGTTGGAATGCCACTTTGGATTTCAAACAAGTGCCGTTTGTGTGGAACACATGTTGACACTGCTTGTATTCGTCCTCGTATAGGTTTTGAACCATGCGGTCAAATGGAGATTGAAAGATATTGTGGTGTAGAGATAGACGACACATATACTGTTCATCTAAAACTCCCTACAGAAGATTTGACATTCTGCATTGAAACCTTTACAAGTGACAATCTGAATTGAACACAAATGACTCAATTTTGGCATTTTGAATCCTCGCTCGGGCGTAAATTAGTTAAATTATATCGATTATGCAAACTTTAAGTCTTCTTTTTTCTTATAATTTAGATATTTTTGCTATTTTTGCATTTGATTTCCTGAATTGTAGCCTAACTAAAGGAGTACTATCCTAGTGAGACTCCGATATAAAGGTCAATTTACACATTAGACAAACTGAGGTTTAAAATCTCCATGAGGTTAAAGAACAAAGCAGTTTTGGATGAGTAAACATGGATTTCACATAAAAGACATAAATGCGCCACAAATCTTTTTGGCTGCCCAAACAGATTGCGAGCATCGTCGAAACGTCGTAACTTTGCACTCGACAACAAAACAATGTTTAATTCTAAATTGAAAACTGTATGGAAAATAACTTTTTAGACAACATTATACGTTTCTTCAAGAACGTCGACTACGATCGTTTGATGCTCAATGGTGAGAAATTCCTTGAGATGATCAAGAATCAGTCTGTTAATGGTAGCAAAGAAACAACAAGAATGATGCTGGAACTTTACTACGTGATGATGAGCGAACAGACCTCTAAGTTCAACAAGATGATTATTGGAGCAGCATTCGCTTACCAGTTCCTACCTAATGATTTCTTACCAAAAGATGAATATGGTATCTTTGGAGCAGTAGATAATATCGCAGCTCTCTATATTGCTTATAAGCGCGTTAAGAAGTGTGTTACACCAGAAATCAATCAGAAGGTGGATGAAACCATCGCAAATTGGACAAAATCAATTAACGAATTCACAATACTTAAACCAGAAGACCAACGCGTCTAAACAAACTCTCTAAACTATGGGATTCTCAGGAACATTTATAAGAAAACAGAGCACACGTGCTCACGGAGTTGTGCTCTATTCCTTCACTCTAAAGTGTACAAATCTCTTTCAGGGTGAAACAGTGGATATTGGTTTTTTCCCAAGCAATGGCAATCAGCCATGGTTCTGGAGAGGGGTTACCCTAAAAGCAGGCAAACGATATGATTTTGACTATGATACAGAAAATATAGAATGGTACAATCATGACCGTATTGCTATCTTAGATAAAAATGGTAATCCTATACCCAAGTACACATGGGAACTAAGATTAAAAGAGTACGGTCCAGGAGAATGCCCCAAGTGCCATGGAACACATCGTTGCAGACGATGCAATGGCGAAGGCTTTTTACCTCCTTTAATAGAAATGAAACTGTGTCCAGAATGTGGTGGAACTGGAGTATGTCAGGAATGTGAAGACAACAACCGTGGTCCAGGTTCTGGAGGTGGTGCTCCTCGTGGATTTGGAAATGGTTACTAAACAATCAAAGTTATGGGATTCAAAGGATCATTCACTTGGATTAAGAGTCTTCGTCAGGGTGGAAGAAAAGCTATTTCTTTCACTCTGAAGAATACTAACCTTCTGCAAACTGCAACTTTTGATGCTGCTATTGTGGATGGTGCAAACATTGTGCCCACAAGATATTTCCGAGGTCAAAGACTTCGTGCAGGAGAGTCCATGACATTTGACATAGAAAACGACACATGGGACTGGGCACAAGGTGATTTCTTTTGTGTGTTGGATAATAAAGGGCGTCAAGATCCAAGTCTGACTTGGGAACTGAAGATTCCAGAGCCAGCACCTGGTGAATGTAAAGAATGCCATGGAAGCCACAAATGCGCTTCGTGCGGCGGAAATGGCAAAATTCTTAATAGATACAATCACACATACGAGCCGTGTACAGTGTGTAGAGGAACCGGTATCTGCCAAACGTGCTTCATTCCAGTGCGACAAAACTCGCCTCATAGTCCGATTTATTCCACTCCAGCAGAAACTTTCAATGCACGTTCTTCCAGCAAAAGAACTGCTATTATGAATCGCATCAGTGAGTTAGAACATGAGATTTATATCCTCGAACAGAAAAATCTGAATATAGAACGGAATGGAGGAAATACTGGTATGTGGTCAAGTTATTATACCAACAACCAACTGATACATTCATATAGAAGACAAGTCATTAATTTGCAAGCTACGTTAACAAGCCTATAAAACGAAATTACATTATGATTTAAAAATCGTTTTACAGGTGAATATTACCACAAAATCAAGTATAATATGAGTTTAACATTATTTGGAATAACTATAACGACAGTCATGGCTAAAGCTGCATACTATGGTACAAAGCAAATGATTGATAATTATAAACGTGAGAAAGAACGAGAAAGAAGAGAACGCGAACGCATGAAGGCCAAATTAGACAAAGAAGCTAAAGAAGCATCTATTCCTTCACGTTCAATTTACGTTTTGGGGTTGAAGGGCGCCGGCAAGACCTCACTTTTGCTTAAAATGGGTGCGAAGCTACCCGACACAACAACCAATGGTACGCTACGCATTGAAAAATATCAATCATTTAAGATAAAAGTAAAAGGCGAGGATGCTATAATAAAGACAGGTGAAGACATTGGAGGTGGTGAGAGTTTTATAACAACCGACAAAGATGTAAAAGAGTCTGATCTTCAGCGTATTGTCAAAACAAGGGATGTGATCTTATATTTGTTTGATGTTAACGAATTTATAAAAGAAGGTCACAATAAAGAAAGAGAAGAAAATCTAGCAAGACTTAAAAATATTTTCCAGGTTGCATCGGACTGCAATAAAATTGGTAGTATAAAATTGTTCGCAACCCACGGAAACAGTTTTCTTAATTCTGGCGGTGAAATAAATGACGTTATTAGTCGTATCAAAGAAATGGTTAGGGATTACGATTCTGAACCTCTATTTGACAAACTAAAAGTTATCGATACAAACAATCATAATGATGTTCAATTAGTAAAAGAATCTATTTTCTCATGAAAAGTATAGTTTGGGTACAATCAAAGAATCCTTCTGACAAGGATATTTTCATATTGAACGGAGAATATGCTGAATATGAAGCCTCTGAAGATCAACATGAGGCAATCTCATTTATCCAAGATAATAATCACACAAATTGGTTGGATTTTTTTATTTCTAAGAGTTTTCGTAATAAACTCATCAATAAATATCAGCTTCCTACTAATTTCAACGTTTATTGGAATTTAAAGTCTATCTTCTTTCAAGGTGCACTGTCTGAAACTGATAGATATGGTCGCCAACTTCCTTTTATTGTTTGGTATTGTAAACCTGATTATTGCGTTGCTTTAGATATGGTTGTTGAGGCAGCATCCCAAAGTGGTTATTCTTTGGAAGCCACGTTGCTTGAAAGATACAAGAAAGCATTCAACTCAATAAAAAAACGCCTTCTCTTTGAAAGTATTATCGTTATTGTTGTATTTTTTACCCTAATCTTTGTCATATGTCAAGCTCTATTCTTTTAAGAAAACCTGTTGTCCGAGTTGACACAGAAGAAAATGCTAGTTTTCTGAAATATGCTCCTAAGGTTCAACGTCAAAAAATAAGTCCTAATTTGGAGATAGTATCTAACACATATCTTGATGAAGTACGCAAATCAGGAAAATACTTACTTCCTTCTCGCGTGGACATCGGTGATATTTTAACATTACACCCATTTGTCCCGAATCAGTATGTTCTAATACAAGAATTAGAAAACGCGACATATGATTCTCTTTATTCTTGTATGAGTGGAATTGCTAGATGTTTAGGCGCCAAGGAAATGCAATGGACGAAAATAATCGAGGATGAAGGAGAACGTTCATTTGACATCAATGGTAATGTGAAATTTGTGCCATATGTGGAGACAAATGCCCATTTGGGAAAAAAAGAAAATTGCCAAAATAAGATTCAAGAAACTAAGACTACCAGATTCTCAGATGTAGTTGATATATCAATTGAAGAACAAATAGAAGACTACAATGAAGCCATAGAAAGGGTAAAAGCCTTTGGCTTAGTCACACATAGCGACATCTCAGAACTTGTAGAAGGTCGCAATCCAAATAAGTCAAGGAAGATTACTTCAAAAGAAGTTACTATTCATATGATGAGCAATATCAATCAGTCTTTTGACGCAGCCTTCTCATTGAATTGTATGGGAGATGTATTCAACATCAATGCCACAATTCAGAATATATTGAGAGTATGTAGGAACGTAGAATTACGATACACCATAAATTTCTAACAAGGAATTACTTTTGTTTCTTATGAATTGGTTTTTAGATAAAGCATCGAAAGGGATTGGCAAACTCTCAAAAATTATGTATGACGAGGATGAACCTTTGCATAATTCAGTAGGAAAGCCCCTTGCTTATTTAGCTGATTATTTGGCAAATGAAGAAGAAAAAGACAATAAGTTGAAAGAAGAAAATACAACTTTATGGGCTGGAAAGAAAGTTTTGAAAGGTACAATTAAAGGTATTCTTGGCTCTTCGTTTTCATCTAGTAAATAGTTTTTTTATGAATGGCTCTACTTTTGAACAAATTTTATATGCTGCAAACAACCAAGATGTATTCGCAATAACTATTTTAGGTCTTTATCACTTAGATAATGCTAAAGCATCAGAGGAATTGAAAGAAGGTGTACATTGCCTAACTATAGCTGGAAATTCCAGAAATTGCATTTGGGCTAAGAATGTTCTTTCTGCCTTGGGAGGGATAGAATTTAAACAACCATTCTCAAAATATGTGTTGGTAGAATCTGATGCTTTAGAACAGCTAAAAATATACTCCGAGCAAGGAAACATGTGGGCTATGACAGCACTTGGTAACCTTTTGTTTACAGGTTATTCCAACCCACAAAATAAGGAGGAAGGTGCCAAGTATCTCAACATGGCAGCTGACAGGTCATGTTATCTTGCATTAGAACTGATCCAAGAGTATGGTATAAAGCGAGTATCTCAGCCTACATTTGGTAAGATCTATGATGCTTTAAAGAATAAGGATTACTCAAAATTTTGGTTAAAATAGGAGGTTATGATAGGTATTTCAAATGTAAAACAGTTTGTTGCGAATCTGAGAAGCAAATGGACGTATGGCTTGACAGAACAAGAATGCATAGAAGGAATAGAAAATGTCTGCGCATTCTTCAGTATTCCTGTTCCCGTTCTGATACAAAACGTAACAGAACATCCAGAACTTGGGACATGTGTGATGAATCGTGACAGGGATACGTTAGAAGACGATATTCTCTGCTTTGATCTCAGACAACTAAAGTCCATGGGGGTATCAGACCAAATGGGATTTATGGCAGTCATAACACACGAGTGTGCTCATAGGGTATTCCAAAATCATTGGTTTCCTGGTCCAGATATGGGACAATGGGAATCAGAATTGGTTGCAGACTATTTCATGGGTGTTAAAATTGGTTTAGAAGGTTGGAATGTTGATCCTGTCATAAAGGCATTGGATACACTTCGTGGTTCAGGCTCGCACCCAATAGGAAAGCTAAGAGGTGAATATGTTAGATATGGTCGTTTTGAGGCACATCGCCACATGATTCAAAAAAAGGTCGGAAGTTTACAAGAATACCTTGATCTCTTCTTGGAGTATAGAACAAGGCATCTTGATGAACTAAGAAAAGCTGAATTAACAATATATTAAGACATGGATCCTGTTTTACTTTTGTTTCGTAGCTACAACATAGCATTCAAGAATATAAGTTCGGCAATAATGTTGGATGAGATATACAACAACATTCGAGGCATTTATTCCGATTCAATACAGGCTGATATAGAATCTTACAAAGAAGGTTTTAAAACAAAGCCACGAAACGAATCAGAATTTAGAATGCGGTTATTAAACTCAATTCAATGGCTAACTCATGCACATAGTTTACAAGAATCAGCATTGAAGAAAACTAGAACGGATAGTTCTATATTCAACTTTTTGAGTGATTTTCCTCATTTTTCTAAGCAGGTATATGTCATAGAAGAACCATATAGAGAAGGCTATCTCATAGACAAGTGTAAATTATCTATTCTTATTCTTAAAAGCTACGAATACTTAGGCAATATAACTGTATGCCAGGAGTGGAAGGAAAAGGCAAAACAAAACTATTATAGTTATTTAGAAACATATTTTACCATCGCCCCAGATGAACTTTATAAAATTGATCCTGAATATGTCATAAAGAAATATAAGAAAGAATTAGTTGATTCTTTTCAGGCAAGTGAAGAACATTGGGTTAATGAATATGAAACAGTAGAATATTATGAACCATCAGAAAAGGGTTTACGGTATATAAATGAAGAAAAAGAAAAACTGAAATCAAATTTTCCACATCAAGTTGACAGAATATCTGTACAGTTATCTAATGGTAATCTAAATCTGATTTCAAAAATATAAAATATGAACGATGAAATATTCATAGGATTCTTGAAGTGGCATAGAAGAGAAGATGCAAACTTCTTTGATGTTTTCTTTCATGACAAAGAACTTGTTGAGAAGGAGTACATTAAAGATGAAATAGCGTTTCTCTCAGAATTCTTCGGATTAAATGAACCCAACATTGACTTTGAGTCAGATTCTCCTTTAGAGGTGAGACTAAATGATATTCAAGGTGAGATCGTTGCGTGTATCAATTGCAACACGAAAAAGTTGGAGGAATGCGGATTCAATAATAAAGATGCGGTTGTGGCAAGTCTATGTCATGAGTTTAGTCATATATATTCTCATGGACATACTTACGGATATTGCGACAACGAATACTGGGAAGCAGAACTGTATGCAGACTTCATGGCTTCTGCAGTCATGACGGCACTAAATGTAGCCGGAGGCAAGTATCGATATTTAATAGGAGATGGTAAAGCTACACTAACCCATCCTTATGGGGAGTATCGACTTCGATGTGCAAAGACAGCACGTGAATATATACTGTCCTTACCGCCAACCTCAAAGATTGCTCTTGAAGATATCGAGTCTCAATTCTTGTTATTCCTACTTACTAATGTCAAAGATATAAATAATTATCTTCACGATCATGAAGAGCAAATAGAACATGCTCTCGATTCAAAGGAAGAAGTGAAGATTGACTATATGCAATATCCTGATAGTAATCTGATTAAACAATATATACTTAAACATCAACAAAATAATGATTAAGAACTTTGAATTATCTAAGCCGACAACATCACTGGTTTCTCACGAGATTTGTGGCACAATTCATGTAGTTGGAGCTGACTCACATAATATTGAGATGATGTCCAATGTTGTATCTAAGATGGATTCAACAAAAACTATGTTCCCTTATTCTGTCAAGGACGATGATGGGCAATCTGTTGGCTTACAAAATGGCTTCTTTGTATATGTAAAAAATATCCTTACTCAAGAAGTGTATGTCGCAAAAGCATATTGCGACGAAGAGGTTACTCAGGCAGATCTAGCGAAGTTCATTGTTTCCATTGAGTTGGACCTCAAACGCAAGTTAGCATATAACATCAGATGTCTTGCTGTAAATTCGCCAGAACTCTGTTTTGAGTTGCTGTCTTCTGGGGATAATGTCAAGGAAATTTTAGCTAGACCATTTGGCAAAGCTGCTGGTCCAAGTATCTTTGGGGTCATTCGTTCTGCCTTTCAATCACGAGAAAAGCAAAACGACTTTGTACAAATCTCAGAACAAGTATTGGGTAAAGATGCCTCTAGGCATGACTTTATCGATAATTTTGTAGATCTTTGTAATGCTATCTATAACAAGGAAGGTAAGCCCGACCAACTGAAAATGGCCGACAAAATTGTCGATAGGTTGCTTAATGAGATATGCAATCATAATGAGGCTAAGATGGTGAATTTTGTTCGTGAACATTCACAAGACCGAACATTCTTTAAGAATTTTGTATATGAGTGTCTCGATCCAGAACAGCTTTCATCCAAGGCTCAGGTTACAATATATGTACGCCGAAAGTCTAAAGAAGAGACTATATCAAAGAATCTAGGGCATTATCGTTTCTTCACGGAAAAAGGTGGAGTTCAAAAGCCATTGAAGTTTGGACGTGAACTCAGCAACGTATATATGCTTATGTATCTTATCGACCATGTAAAAGAACCAGAACGTAAGCAGCCTATTGATTTGAAACGAAACGTAGAAGAGTTCAAAAAACTTTATCGAGATCTGTTTAAGGATTTCAGTAATGATGACCATATAAAAGATATTGTTTCTGAGTATTTCCACAGAAAAGACAAATATGGCAATCTGAGATCAGGTCGTAAAAGTGAATATATCGATGCTATCCGCAAAACGATGCAGGAACAGTTTGAGGAATATAACGAAAGTTTTCTTCCATACATCATGACAGGTAACTCACATCTTCATGTTCCAGTTGACAAAATTGTGTTTGAAGAAGACGCTAAAGAAGCTCTTTTGAGCTATAATTTTGTCTAAAATAGTTTTGGCGACCCAAAAGGAAATTTGCTTTCGAGAAACATTAGTACCTTTGCAGGCGAGAGGTTGATAAAGACTTCTCGCCTGTAATTTTTTCAAAAGAAAAAAGTATGAGAAAGATAACAAATAAATGGTTCGCAAGCAATGATTCTGAACAGGATCAAATTCGCAAAGGGTTGTCCATTAAGAAATGCCCATATTGCAATACAAGCAAAAGCAAGTTTCATCTTGAACACTTTCGTTCTCCACAATGGACGTGGGAACATCTATGTGGCAGAGAAGGATATAAAGTGATATGTAGTGAATGTAAGAAAGAGATTGATACTATTATAACAATAATGAACTAGTTATGGAGAAAGAAACAATTATAGTAAAAGGCATGACACTTTCTGCCAATGGAAAAAAGCTCATCGCAGTCAGTCCTTTCTTTGATGGTATCATTCCAGAAGGTGTTGAGGAAATCTGTGATGGAGTTTTTGAACATAGCCATTTTGAAAGCATAACTTTACCTTCGACAACAAAAATCATAGGTGAAGGAGCATTCGCAAGTGCCAACATTAGTGAGATAAACCTTCCAGAAGGATTACTCAGTATAGGCAAAGGAGCATTCTCGTTTACTGAAATAAAGGAAATCAGCTTCCCTGGTTCACTTAGAACAATTCCACAAGAAGCATTTTCTTATAGCAGTATTAACAAAGTATGCATACATGACGGAGTTGAAATCATTGAAAAGGAAGCCTTCAGTTATTGTGACGAACTGCAAATAGTAGAATTGCCAGAATCACTGAAAGAAATACATGAAGGTGCATTCTTTGTGGATAACGCCCTTACAGAGGCTTCACTGCCTGCAAATCTAGAGTTAGTTGGTGACAACGCCTTCTGTTGGTGTCCTGAATTGCATTTTAAGGATGAACTTCCAAGGTCACTGAGACACATTGGAGATGGTGCATTCTACTGTTGCAAGTTTGACGTCCCCTTTATCCTACATGATGGAATAGAGCACATCGGAGGTGGAGCATTTGTATATGCTGACATTCAGTTCGACGTTCAAACAGATAAATACGAAACCGAAGACAATATACTATATACAAGTGGTAAATACAAAACCATCAGCATGTATGGTACTCCAGACGTTGTCTCTGTAAATGCTCGAACAAGAGTAATCGGCGAAAAGACATTCTGCCAGGCAGAAAGTCTAAAGGAAGTTGCTCTTCCAGAAGGACTCATTCATATAGAAAACGAAGCCTTCAAATGGGATAAGGAACTCAAAGAGATTCACTTCCCAAAGTCATTGAAGTCTATCGGTGACATGGCATTCTTTGATACAGGATTGTTGAATGTTACAGTTACCGAAGAAGTTGAAAACTTCACTTTGGCATTTGCCAATACAAGAATTGCAGAAGCAACCATCCTTTGCAAGAAGGTTTCTAATAATGCTTTCTTTGCTTGTGGTGAACTTCTTTCAATGACTTTTGGTAAAGAAACAACAGATATAGGAGAAAGTTCGTTCGAGCAATGTTCAGCCCTGAGAGAGCTAAAACTTCCTGAAGGAATAAAGATAATTCAGGATAGGGCTTTTCAAGGATGCAACAATCTAAAGAAAGTTGTCCTGCCGTCAACGCTAACATCAATGGGGGCTGAATCATTTGCATATTGCGACTCACTAGAAGAAGTATTTGTGAACGGCTCTCCTAAAGAATGGAATGGCTTTGCCTTCATAGGAAGTGAATGTCTGAAAGAAGTTCATATCAAAGAAGAGATGCGTGAAAGATTGATAAACGAATCTAAAACCAAAGATCCGAAGTTCATTGAAAAACTGACGATCCATTAAATAATAAAGTAATTATGAAAATCAAATATGCTACTATCTGCGAAAAAGGTAAACGCATGAATAATGAAGATGCGTTTAAGGTAATTGACAAACAGGAAGAAAACCGCTGGACTGCCATCGTTTGTGATGGTCTCGGTGGTCACGCACAGGGCGAGATTGCCAGCGAGATAGCCATTACAAAAATCTCACAATATTGGGAGAAGAACTGTAACGTACCTGACAGCGAGGAAAAAGTGATTAAGGCATGTAAGAAGGTGTCAGTAGCTATTGACCAAAAATCCTTTGATATGCATCATTGTGAAATGGGAACCACAGTCGCAATGATAAGCATCGAGAATGATACTGCAACAATTGCACACATCGGTGATAGCCGCTGCTACTTGATTCGCAATGGCTACTATGATTACGATGACATAAATAACACAGAAAAGGATCATGTCGTGTATATTACAAAAGACCATCACCGCCCTAACTGTGATATTCTTTCGAGATGTTTCTTCTCATACAAACCAGAAGCAGCCATTCCTGATGTAGTACAATTCAAGGTCGAACCTAATGACAGAATCCTCGTTTGCTCTGATGGCTTGTACAACAGTGTATGGCCACATATTATAAAAGATCGTATGATGGATGATACAAGTCCTGAAGTAATCTTGGATTCTTTCGCGTTCCTCTGCGAGAAGTACGGCAACGACAATTATACTGGAGTTATGGCTATTGTTGAAGAGGTGTAAAGTCACCTCTTTCACAATAGCTTAATGAAAAAATAGTAACAATGATAATGATGGAAATGAAACATATTATATTTTTCCTCCTTGCACTTGTGACTTTTGATGTAGCACATGCAGCACCTAAGTACATAGCAGTGAACGAGAATGATACCTGTATAAGTAATTTCGCACTTATGAAAGGGTTGTTGCCATTACCTTGCTCTGGTAGTGCAACCATCATGAAACACTTCGGAGATGATAGAATCGAAGGCTCACAGGACTCCGTTATTACAAGCAAAGGTCTTGTCCTGAAAATTGAGTCCGGGAACGATGTAGAAGCCATATACAATGGTATTGTAAGTTCTGTGTTTTCTTTCAAAGGGAAAGCAGGTGTCATAATAAGACATGGCGAATATCTGTCCGTCTATTTTGGTATGGCAAAAATTTGCGTTTCAAAAGGAGAAACTGTAAAGACACACCAACAAATAGGAACATTAGGAAAGGATAAAACGCTCGATTTCCAAGTTCGACACAATACCGAACCGTTGAATCCTGAAGAGTGGTTAAAGCCGATTATCAATAGTGTTTATTCAAATCAGAAAGTATCATAACAATGAAGTTCACAATAAAGACAGTCTGTCAACAGGATGTAGAAGACATAATTCTTCGAATTTTTGACAAGGAAGCAGATTTGAATCTTGACTTCACCGAAGTTTATCATCTACTTGATGGCAAACAAGGAATCTTGTATGTTGGAGAGCAGGAAACAAATGAATCGCATACAGATTTCATAAATTTATTCTTTGATGAATTTTTCAATAGCAATGACGTATTATCTGCAACGAAAGTTCTAATCGGTTTTGTTACTCCAGAAAATGATCCATTATATATGAATGAAATGGGGATAATCAATGACCAAATGGAGAAATTCAAGGAAGATGTACAGGTATTTTGGGGAATGAAAATAGCTGAAGAACATACTGGCATGAAAATATATGTTATCACAACTTAAAGCAAAGAAGATATGAACTCAATATGTAAGATTTACAACTCACTACCAGATTTTGATAAACACATCGATCTTGGGTGCAATGTGGTTCTGTGTTCAAACAATAATGGTATCTGGTTGAAAAACACTAAAACAGGAGCTATCCGTCAGTTGGCTCATGGCGACTATGTTTATGGCTTTGATAATAGCGATTTCAATTGGGACACTATCAGTAATCTTGAACATAACAGGAATGCCTATTCAAGAGTCATGCGATATGGTGGAATTTGCCGTTGGGATGATTTCATTGACGGCTACTGTGCATTCAGTTGGACACTTTACCCAGATGGACGTTATTTTGCAGATTCAGATGGATATGGTGCCGATGATGACGATGAGGTTGTAATATACACCATTCTCGATGCAAATCTCAATGTCGTAATGCCATGGCAACCCATGGATGTTCGAGAAGAACTGAGAAAACTAAGAACAAGTAAGTAACGTAAATAATTGCATAATATGGTTAATTCTCTGAAATTTCATAAATCCCATATCATAGCGTGCCTCTGTATAGCTGCATTCTCTGTTTTTGCATCTTGTAAGCCTCACAGTCAACAAATCTCGGGGTTTGAGGCTAATGAAAATTTGAAGAGCTCAATATCAGAGTATGTTACTTGTACTTCTGATACTATCAATATGTTGCTTACATCTGCTGATTCAATCTGCCAGTTGGTGGACACCTGTTCTTTGGAGTTCTTGGACTTAAACAACGACGACGTCAACAAGTACCTTGTGTCTCTCCATAAAGAAGAGATACCTACAATATTAAAACTCTATGCTTCCTACGATGTCGTTACTCAATTTCCTACAGATGAAGCAAATGGGGCTTTTGCATGGCACGAGATTGCAAGTACACTAATCGCAGAACATTATGGTAAGAAGCAAGTGGATATTGCAGATGTTGATACAATCTTCAATGTCATTGATGGAATACTTGGTTCATACGCTGCCGGTAGTCAATACGATATGAATATATCTGCATGGAGATGGGTGATGTTGTCTGATTACAGATTGATAGATGCGTATAAGAAATTATATCGCAGCAGTAATGAACCGTCTTTACTGAAATCTGTACATAAATCATATATCAACTTCCTGGAAATGTATCGAAACAGATGCAATCAGATAGAAGATTCATATTCTGACCTACCTCGCGAACTTGCATGTATGCAAATTGCAATGATGGACGATAAGCGGAAAGAAATTGAATCACTGACAATACAATTTACTCAAGGAAAGACCTCGGTACAAGATATTAGATTGAAACTAGAAAAGATTCCAGTTGATAATGATGACTGGAACATATACGACTATTAAAGTGTAACTATAACAAAAATACTATAACCATCAAACTAAACCCACAAACAAAATGAATTCATACATTATTTCACAATGGTATAAGTACCGCAAAGATTTATTAAAGTTCTATAGAGCAAATATCTTTGGTACGAAATCCGATCCAGACTCAATACTTGACATCAGTGAACAAATGTGCAATTCTCCACTATGCAATGAGTGCAAGGGCGAAAAAGCGTTCTGCGATATATGCCCTACCAAAGGAGGAGACCTTGCCGATTTCTATGATGGCAAATGCTATGATGAAATAGCAGAAGATCTTATCAGGAACCTATTGACTATTGTCATCAACAGAGGTGAAGATAATCTTGCACTTTCATACGAAGATGTTACTGTGTCTTATGGTGAAGGATGTTGTTACGATGCCATATTCTTACTTCGAGACAAAGACGGTGACATGTGGACAATGAAAATCTTCTTTGGTTCATATGATACTATGATGCCTATTCCTGCGAGAACTAAACAAGAGTGGTTGTCTGTTCTCATGCATTTCTCCCTTAATATGGTACAAAGCATAACTCCCATTGGGGGTAACGTATCTCAGACACTCATGATAATGAATGACGGAGTATCTGAATGTGGAATCCAGAGTATTATTTCCCTCAAAGACATGAGCAGAATTTCTGGTTACCAGAAGTACTGTGTATATGACATGTTAAGAGGCATGACTTATGAATCGTTGAAATCACTTTTCCTTCTCATGACAAATGGACAAATCATGGAAATACAAGATATTCTTGCGGAAGATGATGAAGATGGAGATCTGATACGAGAGATTCTGACAACAGGATATTCGCCATTGATTACTGCAATGATTTCAAGCAGAAATGCCGATAAACTGATTAGCAAGCTTGCAGAATACAATCTAGAAGGTTATATGGCAATATGCAAGAAAAGCAACAGCTTGGAAAGAGGTCTTACTACTGCTATTGACAATTCAAGGCATACGGATGAAGATCCATATCAGTGGATAGAACGTATTGAGAAGGAAACAGATGTTAATCCGTACTTTATTGCTGTAGGTGATTCTTTAGAACAACTAATTCAGGATATTAACAAAAAAAGTAGAACCTGATAACGATATGTCATTTGAATACATTTCAGATCTGTACGGTAAGTTCAGAAAAGGGAAACGTACTCGTTTTACAGAACTTGAGGAGACTGCAAAATCTCTGATGCGCCAATTCATACATGGCAACTTGAACAATAAAGATTTTGCAACTGAGTTCAAGAAAGTTGGTGATACATATCAACAGCTTACCACTGATGGTAACGTATCAAGAATAGACGAAGATACCCCTTTGTGGCTGAACTCTTTATTGGGATTCCACTTTATGGATTGGTTACGATTCCATCAAATAGAATTGTATTTTGAAGAACATCCAGAAGAACTGTATGGCGAAAGAGCTGCTACTTTCCAGGATTTGAAAAGTCTCAACTATACGACTAAATTCAAACACATTTGTCAGCAGGTCTTAGCTGAACTTGAATAAGTTAACACAAATATAAATTTAAAATCAAAACTATTATGAACATTAGAAATTTTATCCTTATATTCCTTTCGTTGTGTTTCATTTGTTCATGCAATAATGGAAATGAAGTAAGGAAAGAGACAAAACAAGTTTCTGTACATTCCTCCAAAAAGCCAAAGACTATTCATGTCTATTTCTTTGAAGGATTCAATGAAACGTTAGGCAAGAATACAATTGAACAGCTTAAGCAGGTATTTGATTCCGTAGTATTTGAGGGGAATCTCCCTTATCCAGACAGTGCATATTATGCTCCAAGAAACAGATATAAAGCAGATAAACTCGTTAAACATTTACGGAAATTGCAGGGCAACAGTTCTGAACTGGTAATCGGTTTCTCTCCAAGAGATATTGCAGATAAAGTACACGGGTATGATGACTATGGAGTGATGGGGTGGACACGCATTTCTATCCATTCATCTGCAGTGTCTACACATAGATTAAAAGATAAAAGTAGGCAGCAAAAGGATTTCCTGAAGTTAGTCCTGCACGAGCTTGGACATGCTGATGGACTTCCTCATTGCAAGCATTCTGATTCTTGCTATATGAAAGATGCCAACAAAAAAAATCATTTCCCTGGATTGAACGGATTCTGTAGTCATTGTGAATCACACTTGAAGAAAAAGAACTGGAATTTATAGTCATAACCCACACAATCATGGAAGAGAAATATCAAGTATGCGTAGTATGCACAGGTAATGCCTGTCGTTCACCCTTCGTGGAGAGTGTTCTGAATGTTCTGATAGCAGAACATGATTCTCTGAACATAGAGGTGTATTCTCGTGGCACATTGGATTGGGGCGAGAATCCACGTGATCGAGAAATGGTTGAGTTTGCTGATCATCTGGGCTTTCCTATGGAAGGGAAAACCACACACATGACATACGAAAGCCTTATGAAGGCAGATAAAATAATTGTCTTTCAAGCAGAGCACCGAGATGAGATTACAAAAGTGCTTCATCCATCCCATTGGGATCGTATTGTACTATTCGATATGATAGCATTTGGGCAACTGACAGAAGTGGAAGACCCGCATTACCAGTCAAGTGCAGTGTACCTCAGAGTTGTCAGGCATCTTGAGGAAGGTTGCTACAACATCATAACAAAATGGCTGCAATCTCATCCTCAAAAGTGTAAAGAATGATTTCCTAACCAGAAATTGTATGTGTCCCTCTACAGAAGTGTAGGGGGATTTTTTGTTGGCAGCCCAAAACAAATTATCAGTATATACTTTGTTAGTAACTTTGCAGCATCAATAAAATAACGACTATGGATAAGTATATCATTTCACAATGGAATAAGTACCAGCATGACCTTGAAAACTTCTACAAGAAGAACATCAAACTGGGGCTGAATGTAAAGGCAGTATCACCACTGCTTTGTAAGAAATGCAAGTTGCAGACTATGCAGTTCTGTGACACCTGCTCTATCCACGAATGTGGCTTGGATGCTGAGTATAGAAACAAGAGTGTCGTAGATGTATCAGATGATCTCATAAGCAATCTGTTAGACAAGGTAATAAATGCAGGAGAAGAGTCAAAGGGTATTTTTTTACTCGGATATTATGCAGAACCAGATCCTGGGTTGGGATTAGACCTCATATATTTGTTCGAGGACAAGAACAATTCGCTGTGGATTAGCAAAGTCTGCTACAGTTCTTACGATTGTGCTATGGATATACCGGCAACAACAAAAGAGGAGTGGATTTCTATTTTTATGAATGTGTCCTTGACCGTTATCCAGAACATGAGGAACTTAGAGCAGGAATATGAGCTTCCTTTCAGAAGTTACTATAATGGTGACTTTGAGTTTGATATTATTTCGGGAGTATCAACAAGACAAGATGGATGGTCAAACGAACTATACAAACAGATGTTACAAAACAATGGTGTTGACTGTAAATATCTGCTTCCTGACAAGGATTACATCTTGATAGGTGTTACATTGACATTCGATGAGATATATAACATCTATAGAGATGAAGACCTGAAATCCTTAATGGAAAAGAAATGCCGTAATGGGAAGTTCGCATTATCAGGAAACAGTATTTTTGAGTTAATGACGAATTTGAAAAAGATATGGAAAACAAGCTAGCTATAGGAAATTTTCGTTGTAGATTTCTTTGGCAACCCAAATCAAATTTTTGAAGCACAAACCTATTGTAACTTTGCACCATCAAACAAAAAATACACTCTAATGGAAAAATATAAAATAAAACTTAATGTCTGCAATAAGGATTTGCAAATCTCTGTAAACGCAAAAAATGAAGAAGAATACAGGGCGGCAGCCAAGCAAGCCAACAATGTCTATGAATATTATAAAGGACATTATCCCGATGCTACTGACGACCATCTGATCTCGTTCTTGTTTCTCATTATGACGATGAGAGCAATCAAAGCAGACGCAGCACTGCCCGAGGCTAAAGTAAAGAAGATACCAAAGTGGAAACGTTTCCTTCGTATTCTACATAATATAACTCAACCAGAGACAAATAATGAATAAAGCTATGAATGTAAACAATATAGACAAGAGAGCTTTTTCTTCTAAATCATTTTTGACTTCATTGTCTAAGATGCAGAAACTGGATGGAGTAAAAGTTGTTCCAAAGCATATTCTCGACGATAAGGCAGATACGCATACAGATGACAAAGCTTCAAACTCTAAGAAAGAGGACAAAGGACTCAAAGGGGTAGCAGGGATGCGTGAATTAAAAGAAAGAATGCAAAGGGACTTTATCGATATACTTAACCACAAAGAATTGGCAGCAGCCTACGATATTCTCCCTCCTCCAGTATTGCTTTATGGAGCACATGGATGTGGCAAGACTTTCTTTGTTAAAAAACTGGCAGAAGAACTCTCTCTTGAGTTTATGGTCATCAATCCAGACTCTATTGCATCAAGTTTCATTCATGGAACACAGGAAAAGATAGCAGCTATATTTAATGAGGCTCGTTCTAAGAATGGAACTTTGCTCTTTATCGATGAGATTGATAGTATGACTGGGCACCGCAGCAGTACTGAAAACATGCAACATCTATCTGGTGAAGTGGCAGAGTTCCTGACTCAGCTAAACGATTTGGCAAAGGATAATGTATTCGTGATTGCAGCAACCAATCATCCTGAGAATATCGACAGAGCTGTTCTGAGAAGTGGTAGAATCGACTCTATCATATATGTTCCATTACCAGACAAAGAGGCTCGAATCGAAATGTTCCAACTGGAGTTAAGCAAAAGACCTGTCACATCTGATATAGACTATGTGAAACTTGCAGAGTTGACAGCAAACTACACCGCTAGTGATATAACGAACATCGTAAAAACCGCTTCTCGGGAGGTCTTTGGCAAAGCAACCATGCTAGACGATACCGTGATTCCTGTGGATATGACAACTATAAAGAATGTTATCTCAAGAACACCGTCCTCCGTCTCTGATAGTGATATAAGGTTCTATGAGAAGCTTCACGCAGAGTTCTCTCCTAAAGAATCTGCAATAAGAAAACAACGAATTGGATTTTATCAATAAACAGCGAATACAATGAAAGAAAGAATATTAGAAGTGCTTGCATCATTAGGCTTCATCATAGATCATATTGAGGGCGATAACATTGCTTTTGACTTTGAGGATTGCAGAATCATCATGGTTCAGAACCAAGAAGATGAACATTTTCTGTTCCTTACAATACCGTGTATAGTCAATAACACAGAACTGTCTGGTCAAGAACTGGCAGACATTATGAATATCGCAAATTATGAATTGCGATTTACAAAAACATATTGTCCAAATGGAGAAGACGTATGGATGGCGTATGAATATGAAGTGCTGAATGATACAGAGGATCTGGAAGTTATCTTGACGCATATGATTCAAAATCTTGCACTTGGAAAGAAATATATAGACAAACTTTTCATTGCAGCATATCAGAGAAAGCATCCTGAAGGTATGCCAGAAGATCATTCCTAAAAGCTAACGAAATAATGGAAAAGAAAGATTTACTCATCAAAGTATTAAAAGAGTATGGATTACGACCGTTTGTAGAAGATAATGTAGTCATGTTCCGTTATCAGCTTAAAAGATTATTCTGTGTCGTTGATGATGAGAAAGATAATTATATCTGTATGTTCTATCCTAATTTCTACGAAGTGGTAGAGTCAGAGAAAGCCGCTGCCCTGTATGTCAGCAACAAAACAACAAGAGAAATACGTCATTTAAAAGTATATGTTGATGAAGAACTTGAAAACATCAGTGCATCATCCGAGTTCTTTTTTGATTCGGAGGAGTCTTTAAAACTGGGAGTAGCGAAAGGTTTGGAGCTTATAGGTATCATTGGAACCTATATTGCACAAGCTATGGCAGATTACTCCAAAGAGATTGGAGAGCCCGATTCGGAAATAGAAGAAGAAACTCTTTTTGAGGATTTAAGTAATATTGTTGAATAACATAAAATGAATATCATGCAATACAGTAGTATGTTCGAACAGGCAATAGTCATTTTGGAGAAAATGGGGTTTTCTCTAAAGTCTATTGACCCTAACGACAAGTTGTTTACCTTCAAATACGCAGATGTAAACATGTTTGTCGGTAAAGGAGAAGAGAAGAATGATATAGATTTGTTCTGCTCTATACACATGACAGGTACAGTAGAAGAGCAAAAACAGATTCTCAATGACGCTCAATCAATGGCAGAAGATGATCTGAAGGATTTCAACACTTGCTATATTGATGACGGGCTTGCCTACATTGCACTGTTTCTCAGAATAAAAGAATCACGTCACAAGCTTTACAAGAAACATTTAATGTCCATGATAGATAAGCTTGTTGAGGGATATACAACATTGATGGCTGCAATGTGCATCATTTCATATTCTCAATCTCCAGAGTTTATAGAATCTCTTGATAATCAAGAATAAAATTCACATATAACGTTGTTAAAATAAATGAAGTTCGTATGAAAAAGATTAGTTCAAAATTGTTTTTTACAGTCATGTGGAAAGGTTTTTGTCAGGCAGTTGTAAACATCTGCAAGTTCTTCGGTTACAATACAGAAGGTAAGTTCGCCAAATATCTCTGGCGTTCATCTGTAACACTTTTCCTACTTTTTGTGGCATGTTTTGTGTTGGAATGTACATTTAATATTTATGATACTATTGTCAGGTCGTATCGCTACACCTATTCTATATGCGAAGACCCGAACTGCTACAATGATGAATACGTAAGTCAGAATATCAGGTTCCATAATGATGGTGACGGAAAGGGGTATATTTTTGACATCCGTTCACATGACATAACATTGAAAAGAATCGCATGGATTGCAAAGCCTTTGGGTAATGACTCTCTGGTATGCTACAGCGATGGAAAGAAGCGTGGCTATTTCAACAAGTTTACGGGTAAAGTGACTATCAATCCTAAATATAGCAAGGCATGGATATTCTCTGACGGACTCGCAAGCGTTGAGGAAGATGGCATGATTAAGTTCATTGACTCAAGCGGTAAAACAGTAATTGATAAGAAACAGCCATACATTGAAGGAATGCAGGGGTATGTGTTCCATAATGGGTATTGTGTTGTAGATTCTGAGGATGGCGAAAAATGTGGCATAATGGACAAAAAAGGTGAAATAGTTGTACCGTTGGATTATAGCAGTATCGAACCTTCAGACGATTTAAGTTATTGGGTTTTGAATAGAGACGGAAACCAAAGCGTAATTGATAACAACTTAAATGTCGTTATTCCAGAATTGAATGCATGGCTTCGCATTAGGCATGAATACATAGAGGCTTTCATGTTAGCAGACAATACAATCAGACACTATGACCTGCAAGGAAACTTGATAAACGATTGTTATATCACAAACTTCAATTATCTGGAATACGACACGGAAGAAAGTTATATGCAAGTAGAGACCTACCAGGATGAAGAAGGTGAAAGCCATCCCTATGAAACACAGGTTTACAAAACAGCAAGAGCAAAGCTGTGTTCATATCAGGGAGCCTTTGGCAAAGAAGGTTTGATAACTATTGATGGTCACATTGTCACACCTCCTTTGTACGAAAATATTAGAGCTTTGTCAGCGAACTTGTATATGTGCGATGTTGCCGATGGTGATAATATCCTATTGAATAGTAAAGGACAAGTAGTAAAATAATAAAATGAGTGCCGTCATGGCGCTTGTCAAAACACATAAAGTATGAAAAAGTATATTTATATTGCTATAACCGCAATCATCTTTTGTTTTATAACAGTGAAGGCAGCTTCATTCAAACCGAGCACATTTCCAGGGCAGGATGTTATAGTTGCCGACACCATTGATGCTGATGCTTTGTTTGCTCATGAACCTGTGACGCAACACTCTTGGGAAGAATACGAGTGGGTTGACACTTGTACCGCACGCTTTGCAGTAGTTCACGATTGGTATGGACGCTGTGGCATATATGATCTTGAGAACAAGAGGAATATCACAGAGTTAGAATATAGAGATCTGTTTCTAACAAGGAGTACTGAACTCGAAAAGGAACATTCCATAACAGTATTCATTGGCTATCAAGGCCATCGTAAAGGAATAGTATCGGTTGATCCTTCCGGAGATGTAATGTCTATTTCATTGCCTGATACGGAATTATGCTATTCGCTGGAGGCATGTCGTACAATAGATAAAAAGATTTCAAAAGTAAGTCGTAACTTACTGGAGAAAGATATGAAGAAGGCTGGTGCTTTACATGGTCAGGTATTTGTAATGGAGTCACAAACTGGAAATATAAAAGCTTGGATTGCCTTGGAAGACGAGATTGGGAATGGTAAGTATTCAGATGCACCTTTACTCAAGCATCAATGCAGTACAATGCCCATAAAAGCACTGTATGCAATATCAGCAATAGCAGAATGCAATATTTCATGGAATGACAGCGTTGATACAAGATGGGGATGTGATTCCATCGGTGGTATGTGGATTAAAGATTATAATTGGCACAAAGGTGGATTCGGAAAGGTAAGTTTCCTTGATGGATTCAAAATGCATTCAGACATCACCATGTTAAGAGCTCTTGAAAGATTAGAGCAATCTCGCATTGAACGCACCTGGCAAGAACTAACAGATAAACCACGAGAAACTGATGTACTGAACTTGGCAACAATTTACAATGCTGCCGCAGTTGGCGCAAAAAATGTAGTAATGCCTTCTGTAAATACTGATTCTATCAAGTTTGTTTCTGCCGATTGTTTTGGTGAAGCCGATATTCTTACAGCTCAAAAAGCCAAAGAGTATTTAAAAGCGACTCTTCAGGAAGGTGGCGTTGGGTCAAAGTGGACTACAAAGAAAGTAGACCTGTCTGGTGATTATTCGGTAATTCATCATTGCCGACCAACACTTTACGATGAGAATATTGCATATTTGGAAAAATATCGATCGAAGGAAAGTATAGAAACCTATAGTCAGATTGTATTCGTGGGCTATTTCCCTTCGAACAATCCACGATATACTATCTGCGTTACAATGGACAAGGCAACACCACCTCTTTATGTAACTCATATTAGTAGGACTGTTAATAAACTGGCAGAGTACTTAAACTCACATTGAATGAGTCGCAAATATGAAATATGCTGGCACCATCATTCAGATCAAGAAATAACAATGAAACGACTTATCATACATCCACGAGATCATACAACAGATTTTCTGACTGCCCTCTATGAAGGGTGGTCAGATTCGATGGTCTATAACGACAAATTGACGAGCAAGGATGTGAACCATCTTTTTCATCATTGCTCGCCGAATACTCAGATTATGCTACTTGGACATGGCTCTGACAAAGGGCTATATTACCGTGAAGATAGCCATAAAGAGTTTTTTGACAATGTAATTGTAGGTCATCCACACCGGCACTGGCTACAGAATCGTCATAATATCGTAGGCATATTTTGTCATGCTGATTTATTTGCAAAAACGGAAGACTTACATGGGCTTTATACAGGAATGATTATCACAGAACTGTACGAATCGGAGCAGTATGGCATCAATACAACTGAAGCAGAACTCTCTCTAGAGAATGTAAAATTCGTATCGCGATTACGGCAGTTGTTGGATGAAGGCTGCCTATTGCATGAGATTCCTAATAGAATGTTAGAACTGAATGATACCCATTCTGAACTGACAAATTTCAATTATTCCAACATATTTTATTTATAAGTTAAGGCAAGGACTTGAAAAAGAGTTTTGCTTCGAATTCATTGAAGATGTACCCATAAAGCCAGATTGGAAAACATTGCTTAGGAATGAATGCAAATGGATTTTGTCTTTACTTTTTACAACGTATAGCAACGTCCATATTTCATAAGAACTATTGTTGCTGCGCATAATCGATAGTACTGACCACTATAAATTGGTGCTCAAATCGATTTATATTTTAAAAGCAATCGTAGGTGGTCAAACATTGGGTGGACTTGTCACGATACATTGACTAGTTTAGACTATAACGTTTTTGACCTGAGGATCTTTCGCCCTTTGCTATCATACATGTTTAAGAGTATGTTGCGCATTCCGTCCTTCCATTATCTCTGAGCTTGCTTCGAAAATGCCCCGAAAAGCATGCCTTGCAGTGGTCACTCCGTTTTGTTAACAAATCAAAACGGTTATTAGGCTCCCCGTTTTTTCAAAACAGTGGAAACAGGAGCAAGCTCCGCCATCAGAGCCTAATGCCTATCAAATTCACCATCTGGTGCGCATGACCATGCGATTCAATCTCGTACTAACGAGTTTTAGCCTTACATCTCCAGCTTGCTATTTGGGAGCATACTCCATTTGCTGAAGGAAAATGGGGATTATGCTCCCCACTCAGAATTTGAGTGGCACTCCGAGCAGGCTCAGGCGTTACGCTATAGTTCTAGTTTCTGCAACTGGGATGTGTAAAACAGCATCAGGTGAAGGACGAGATTTCTTGAAATCGGTAAGCCTAATTAGTCAAGCCTCAAAAAGCCACCTTCCTCACGCACACATACGTGTAACACGAGGAATCACCCCTTAATACAGGTCTTGAGAGCAGGAAAACCAGCTCACCCCATACTTCCAGGAGA
>JAGHSE010000330.1 GCA_018066015.1 Candidatus Colivivens equi | reverse complement strand
CACGCAATTTGACCTATTGAATGATTTTGTTCGTCGATTTGTTGTTTCAAACTTTTGAATTGCCACTTTCCCCTTACTACATAAGGGATTTGAACATGTCGCACCACGCAATTTGACCTATAGGTCTAATTTTCATTGATGGCAGTGCCTATACTGGTGATTTTTATATATCGTTTTTTATAGTGTTTAAAACGATCAGCAAAATAAACTAATGATTACACGTTATCAAAAACTAATAAATTCTTTTTATAAATACCCTATATTCCCATATTAGGGGTTACTTGCACATTTCACCCAAAAATATCACTCCGTGTTCTTTAAATTCTTTGAATTTTATAACATTCTCTCCTATTGATACAAAATGTCAAAATGTGCGTGGTACACCAATATATGAAGATATAATAATGCACTAATTTTCTGTGTGTTATAGAGGTCTACCGAACTTTTGGGGGAAATCGGCAAGTGAGTCCATTTAAGGACATTGCTGCCAAAGTTCGCAACAACAATCTAATTGTATGTGATAAAGAAATGAGTATAGATCCAGAGAAATATCTATTGTCGCTTTGTAGATTGTATAAAGGTGAATCCGAAAATCCATTTGATGAAGATGAAGATGAGTTCAAGTGGTACATTTGGAGACACGAATATAGAATTGTCAAAATCCATGATAGAGAGGAGATAAAGAAAATGTTTAATCTTACTGACATGGATAGTTACAAATCCTAGTCGAATATGCACCTGCGCCTTTCTTAATAGTAAGCACATACGTTTCCTTTTGTCAGTTGCGACGTTGCAATCTTTCCGCCTTTCAGATAAAATATGATAATTCAAACTAACGATTATTTCAAATATGTCACAGATTTGCATCCATTAAATGCATTAGACGCAAAATCTACATTTTCCTTTGAATTATCTATAACGACATCCAAATTTTTACAGTCTGCAAATGCACCCTTTTTTATTGTTGTGACACTTGATGGGATTATAACACTTGTCAATTTGGAGCAACCATTAAATGCATCTATCCCGATTGTTGTAACTCCTTCTGAAATGGTCAAATTAGTCATATCTAAACAATTATAGAATGACTTATCTCCAATAGAGGCACCTGATGGAATTTCAATACTTTTCAAACTTCTACAATAATAAAATGCATAATCTCCGATGTATTTTACACCCTCGTTAATTTTCAATGTTGTCAATTCATCTGAATGGGAGAATGCTCCACTTCCAATAGTATAGACTGTTGAAGGTATTTCAACCTCCAATATGTTCGAATTTTGGAATGCATAATCTCCAATGTGTTTTACTCCTTCAGAAATAGTTAAATTTATCAAATTATAACAATCACCAAATGCATAGCTGCCGATAGTATCTACACTTGATGGTATCACAATAGTTCTAAGACTAGAGCATTCACTAAATGATAGTTCTCCTATGTAAGTAACACCAAAAGGAATATTGACACTATCTAAACTGATACAATTCCAAAATGCACTTGTTTCGATGCGAGTGACTCCTTCTTCTATATTTACCTGTGTCAAATTGAGGCTAAAAGCGAAAGTGCTACTTTTTATGGTTTTAACACTTCCTGGAATAGTTACTTCCTTTAAACCACAAGAATAAAAAGCATCAGGTTTAATGTCAGATACACCTTCGGAAATAATTATACTTGATAATTTATCACAAGTGTTAAAAGCAGATTCTTCTATTGTATTTACAGTAGATGGTATTGTAATACTTTTCAACCATGAATCAGAAAAAGCTTGTTTGCCTATGGATGTGACTGTTGGAGGTATAGTTACCTCATTCAGCTTATTACAACTCCTGAACGCACGATCACCAATCCTAGTGACAGGATATATTTTTCTCCCTACCAAAACGCTAGATGGTATGTCTACATTTTCAAGATTATTATAACTTGAAGTCCAAGCATCCAATTCTATTCTTATAACCTGTGCTGACGAATCTGGCAAGATTGAAAATTTTAAAGGGAATAATCCCGCATCAACAACATTTTGGTCAAGCATCTTATCTACAATCGTATCTTTCGATCGTACAGGACGAATTACAGCTCCGTTGCTTCTATAAAATGAAGAACTCCAATTTAAAATAATTGCGTCTTTCCAAAAGTTTCCAATGTAGGCTAATTCAAAATCGTCTTCAATTGAAGAGGTCCAATAGCAGCCTTCATTCTTATTTATCATACCAGTGCTTTGATAGCAACCAGTGACTGGAAAGAAAATCCACTTGCCATTTTGTCCAGACACTTTATATCCTTCTTTTCCATTTATTGAGGTCCATTCCCAATCGCAACAACTTTCAAGTTCTCCCCACTCTTCCATAGTTGGCATTCTCCAAATGGATCCCCAATTGACGGATGCAGCGTCATCCTTTGGAAGAAGAACAGTCAGGCTGTCATTCAATCCTCTTAAAGAATCTCCCCAAAAGTATTTGTTTGTATATCTATAACTAACCTTTTTGTCTATTTCATATATATCGAACCATTTATAATTGTTTTTACTAAAACTCTCTTTAGGTTCTGTCTCACCCCATGCAAAGAAGTCTCCAACGTCTTCCGGATTGTTTGCTCCAATGTTGTATGTAGACCAAATAGTTCCGCTTGGAAGTTCAAGGTCGACTCCCTCGTACGAATTATTTTCGAAAAAGACCTGTTTTACAGAATCTGTATTGTAAGTTACTATAGAATCATTATTTTGGTTAACATGCATCAATGAATATTGGTTTTTGACACGAACCGGTCGTATCGTATAACCATAGTAGCGATAACCTTCCGCAACATAGCGTTCGTGTCCCCAATGATTGTCAATTTTTAAGTAATAAGCCATGTTCTTTTTAAGAGATAAATCAGCACTCCAGTAATTACCATACTCAACAGTATCATTCAATGACTTCTTATAACGATAACCTGCAAAAGGAAAGAATATCCAGTTTTTATTGTGTTTAGAAATGGCTTTCATTCCTTTCACACCATTGATACTTGTCCATTCACATTTGGTTCCTTCCAGCAATTCTGTCCAATCATCGATTGTTGGCATTTTCCAGTCTGCCTTAAAATTAACAGTTGCAGCGTCATCTTCTGGGAGAAGTGAGGTTATACTATCCACGTCGTTATATTTATCATACGAAGAAGCTGATACATATGGGTATTCGTCTTTTGCTTGAGTTTCTCCCCATGAAAAATAGTCTCCATATTCTTCAGGACTAGATGCACCAATATTGTATGCAGCCCACATAGTTCCACTTGGAAGACCAAGGTCTACATAAGGTATTGTAGTTGTATCTTTGGACACATTATCCTCGGAAATAATTCTGATTTGATTCTCAACAAATTTTACGTCGCTTACATCATACTTAGAAATGGCTCCAGTTATCATCTCTATACCCATATATAGAGAGTCTGAATTTTCCGCATTTATTGACATACATACCCCATATAAGGTTAGAATAGATAATAGCTTGAGTCTCATTTTATATTGAATTTGGCTTACAAATAATCATTAACGCTCCAAAGTTAGTCAAAAAACGTTCTTAACTACAACAAAATTGTATTCTTTTTAATAAGGGGTTACTTGCACATTTCACCCAAAATTATCATATCGTATTCCCAAAAATCTGACCTATAGGTCAAATTGCGTGGTGCGACATGTTCAAATCCCTTATGTAGTAAGGGGAAAGTGGCAATTCAAAAGTTTGAAACAACAAATCGACGAACAAAATCATTCAATAGGTCAAATTGCGTG
>JAGHSE010000067.1 GCA_018066015.1 Candidatus Colivivens equi | reverse complement strand
TCATCTGGTGTGCCAGTAGTACAGCCATTACTGCTCCATTTCCTCCATTCTCTACGTACACTGCAAGAGCAATCTTAGGATTCTTTCTTGGAGCGAAACCTACAAATACCGAGTGGTCCTCACCCCTATTTTCAGCAGTACCTGTCTTACCACATATTTCGTACTTCGAATTCCTTGCCTCCTTACATGTACCATTTATGACTGCTGCGCGCATACCATTGATTATAGTTTCATAATAGTAAGAATTGACCATAGTCTGATGGCGTAGTAACAGACTATCTGCTATATGCCCTCCGTGTATTCTTTTAACTATATGGGGAGTTATGTAATAACCTCTATTTGCTATTATTGCTCCTAAATTGGCAATTTGCAACGGAGTAGCCGTAACCTCTCCTTGTCCTATAGAAATACTTACCACAGTCAATGGATTCCATTTTTCATAATGCTTATCATAATACTCTGCATTTGGAATCATACCTCTTGACTCGCCAGGTAAGTCAACTCCTAATTTGTATCCAAATCCCATTGAGACCATATAATCTCTCCACTTGTTCATAGCATCGTGTACAGAACCATAACGAGAATGTCTGTTAAACATATAGTACAATCCCCAACAGAAAAAACTATTGCACGACACAGCCAAGGCTGTTGTTACATTGGCTGGTGAAGGATGTGAATGGCATCCCACTGTAAGCCTCTTAAAATGAAAGCCACTATTACAAGGATAACTAGTATTTGGATTAATAATACCTTCATTTAAGAACATCAATGCCTGAGCTGGTTTAAATGTCGAACCTGGAGGATAAGCACCACCTACTGAACGATTAAGTAACGGCCTTTGTGGGTCGTGACTCATTTTTACAATGCGCATACCACGTCCGTTACTACTCATTTCACGAGGATCATATGAAGGTGCTGACACACAACAGAGTATTTCGCCCGTTGAAGGTTCAATAGCTACGATACTACCGCGCTTACCTGCCATAATCTTTTCTCCATAAGCCTGTAACTCACGATCTATACAGAGAGTAAGGTCTTTGCCTGGTTTTGGAGTCACATCTAGTTCTCCATTTTGGTAATGTCCCAACAAACGACCACGTGCATCTCGAAGCAGTACCTCTACGCCTTTTTCTCCACGGAGATATTTTTCATACGAACGCTCTACACCTTGTTTCCCAATATAATCACCTGGTGAATAATATTCATCATTATCAATATCATTAGGTGACACTTCTGCCACATCACCCAAAACATGTCCTGCTATACCATAAGTATATTGACGCACATTGCGTTTTCTTACATAGAATCCTTTAAAATTAAAGAGTTTTTCTTGCAGTCGCGAATACTTCTCTTGTGATATTTGAGATTTGAATAATTGTTGTGAAAAAGTGGAATAACCTGGATTTTTTCTTCGGTCCTTAATCTGTGACATTCTATTATCAAACTGATGACGAGTCATACCCAGTGTGTTGCAAAAATCCAATGTATCAAGATTACTCAGTTCACCCATCACCACCATCACATCATACGCTGCCTGATTATATACTAACAATTCACCATTTCTGTCATATATCAATCCACGTGACGGAAAAATAACATTATTAAAGAAGGCATTGTGACGTGCGCTTTCTGCATAATCATGCGAACCGAGTTGCAGATACCCCAATCGGCACACATAGACAGCCACAATCAGCACTGCTATGCCACAAAGAACAAAATGCCTACTCTGATTTCCTTTCATTAGCAATCAGTTCTATAAGTACACACAAAAGAGTGGCAACTAATGTACCAATAAAAATTGCACCAAGTGTCAAAAGAAAATTCAGTAAGCTGAATGCTTCAAGGAAATAAAATGTAAAATGAAGGATGAACAACAATGACATTGCATATAGAATATAGTTCATCAATCCCATTGTTCTCAACGTAGGTCTAAACTTATCAGTTTCGTCTTTTGGCATGAAACTACTAAGTATCTGAGGTTGTACAAATCCCATTAAAGTCATACTTGCTGCTCCCAACCCCATAGTATTGGAAAACAAGTCAAATATCAGCCCAGTAAGAAATCCCCATACTACCAATGATATTCTTGATGCACTACATCTAAAACATAGAATCATGTACCCCATAGCTAGTGGAGTAGCGTACCCAAAAAGATGAATATTATTCAATATCATCAACTGAATTGCCAACATTAGTAGCATTCTTCCCAACCGTGTCAACGACTCATAACTCATAATTCTGTATTTTGTAATGAATCAGCTTTTTGTTCTAATTCCCTGCGTTCAACATGACGATAATTTGTAATCACACTCACATCTCTTAGGTTAGAGAAATTAGTGGAAAGTTTTACTGTCAATACATATGCCAAACCATCATCTGAGTCTTCTATTTTCACTACTTTTCCAATTGGAATACCAGCAGGGAATATGTCCGAAAAGCCATTTGTCTCTACGACCTCTCCTACTTTCACATCAGCATGACGTGGCACACCAATTACCACTGCTTCTTCTATGTTTCCCATTTTCCATTGCAGTGTCCCAAAATAATCTGAATTAGCTAGACGGCAACTCACCATTGACTTAATATTTGTCAAAGGCATAACCACTGCATAATGTTTTGAAACCAAAGACACGATACCAACAACCCCACTTGAACAAACTACGCCCATTTCTGTATTCACACCATTTGCGCTACCTTTATTGATTGTCATTAGATTATTTCCTCGGTGCAATGAAGCATTGATAATTTCAGCACCAATAGCGTTATAGTATCTAGAATGTCTTTTACTGCTATGTACTTTACTCTTAAGTGCCAATAATTCCTCGCGCAACATTTCGTTTTCTGCCTCTAGTCTGTGATTTCTGCTTTTAAGTCCGAAAAATGATGTCACACCACTTGTTGTTTCGTTAACAAAGCCCACCACACTATTAGCTGTTGAGAAGTACGCACTACCTTGATAGTTATTCATCTTGAATAACAAACAAAGGCTCAATGTTTCCAAAAGGATAAACACGAACCAATGTTTATTAACTACGATAAAATCTATCAAACTTCTCATTTACCTCATTAAGAATGTGTAATTATGTACATTCTTCAAAGCGATGCCTGTACCCTTTGCCACACTATGCAATGGGTCATCAGCAATATGGAATTTTATTTTAATTTTCTCAGAAAGTCGCTTATCTAATCCTCTCAACATAGCACCTCCACCAGTCAGCCATATACCATTTTTCACAATGTCTGCATAAATCTCTGGCGGTGTATGTTCCAACGCATTTAGTACAGCTGTTTCTATCTTTGCTACTGATTTATCTATGCAATGTGCCACTTCTTGATAACATACAGGAATTTCCATTGGCAAAGAAGTAATTCTATTAGGTCCATGAACCACGTAATCAGAAGGAGGATTGTCAAGATTAGTCAATGCAGACCCTACGTTGATTTTAATACGTTCCGCCATTCTTTCAGACACTTTCACATTATGTTGTCTACTCATATATTCCTGAATGTCAAAAGTTAGGTCATCACCAGCCACTCGAATAGATGTATTTGAAACCAAACCACCTAAAGAAATGACAGCAATCTCAGTAGTACCTCCACCTATATCAACCACCATATTACCCTCTGGAGCCGTGACGTCAAGACCAATACCAATAGCAGCTGCCATAGGTTCAAACAACAAATACACATCCCTACCACCACTATGTTCTGCGCTATCTCTAACTGCTCTCAATTCCACTTCTGTTGAGCCAGAAGGTACGCCAATGACCATTCTCAATGATGGCGTAAACAAATGTTTGCCTGCATGCATCATTTTAATCATACCTCGCATCATCTGTTCACAGGCATTGAAGTCTGCAATCACACCATCCTTCAATGGACGACTTGTAATGATGTCTGGGTGTGTTTTCTCATACATCATTTTTGCCTTCTTGCCAACTGCAATCATTTTGTTAGTATGTCGGTCTAATGCCACCACCGAAGGTTCATCTACCACAATTTTGTCATTGCAGATAATGATAGTGTTAGCAGTACCAAGGTCCATCGCTATATCTTGAGTCAGCGACATAAACCCAATAAAACTTCTATTCGAATAATTAATCATGATTCAAATCCTTACAACGCGTTTGTGTTGCAAAGATAAGAAAAAAAATGTAAATCAAGACGCAAACGCAAAAAAAAATTTACTTAAACCTTCAACTCTCCTCAAACTCCTCAAACTCCTCAAACTCAACTCTACCCTACACTCTGCACCCTATTCATTCACCAATCACCTCAAAACATAAAGGTCATTTACTTCCACAAACTTCAAATTGTATTTCTTGATAACCTCAATAGTATGCTCAGCATCTGTAGTACGAAAAGTCATTATTCCCTTATGATGAAGTAAGAATGAATATAAATAAGTCAACGAAATTCCTTCTTCTTTAAAGATAGTCAACACACGAGACATTTCACCAATCTCATCTGCCAGTTCAATAGCAAATGCATCGGCTAGGGCAACTGATATTCCGTGTTCTTTAAGAATATCATATGCCTTTGTTGGATTTGAGCAGATAATTCTTAGTATCCCATATTCTACGGTGTCAGAGATATTTACTGTCAGTAATTGAATACCTGCTTTTGACAACAAATTCAGCACTTGCAACAAAGTGCCTGACTGATTTTCTATAAATACTGATAATTGTTGTATTGTCATTTTATATATCTTTAAATTATGAATTATACAGAGTTTTTCTATTGTCCTTCACTCTCACAGCCTTACCTTCACTCTGAGGTAAGTTACCATTAGGCACAAGTCTTACCTTGACAGTCACCAATATTTCAGCCTTCAGTCTGCTTATTATTTCCTTTTGCAAAGTAGCCAAACGCCCGAAGTCATCTGTAGCTAATGCATTCACTTCAACTTCTACAGTCATAACATCTCCCTTAGGACTATTATCCAAAGTGATGAGATAGTTCGTACCAAGCTCTTTGAATTGCATCAATACCGTCTCAATCTGAATTGGGAATATATTAACACCTCTAAATATTATCATGTCATCACTTCTACCCTTCATTCTATCCAGACGCTTATGTTGACGACCACAAGGACAATCCCCTGGCAAAATACGAGTAAGGTCACGAGTACGATATCTCAGCAGAGGCATTGCTTCCCTGTTAATTGTTGTAAGCACTAATTCGCCAAATTCACCATCAGGCACTGGTTCTAATGTGTCTGGATTGACTATTTCTACTATGTAATAATCTTCCCAAATATGCAAGCCGTTTTGTTCTTTACATTCAAATGCCACACCAGGCCCGCACATTTCTGACATACCAAACGAATTGTAAGCCTTCACGCCCAACATCTCCTCTATCTTCCGGCGTTGTTCCTCGCTATGAGGTTCTGCTCCGATAATAAGAGTTTTCAGTTTTGTATCCCTATTGGGGTCAACTCCCTCTTGTTGCATTATTTCAAATAGACGTGTAGCATAACTCGGAACAGCATGTAGAGCAGTAGTACCAAAGTCCTTTATGAACTTAATCTGACGCATCGTATTACCTGCCGCTGCTGGCACGGTCAACATACCCAAACGTTCTGCACCATATTGGAAGCCCAATCCTCCTGTAAACATTCCGTATCCTGATGAATTCTGAAATACATCATTAGGTCGCAGGCCTACCATATACAGACATCTTGCCACAGCATTTGCCCATTCGTTCAAATCTTTCTGAGTATGCAATATTACAGTAGGATTTCCTGTAGTACCACTTGACGAATGCAATCTCGCACACTTATCCAGCGACACTGAAGCAATCCCAAATGGGTAAGTATTCCTTAAATCTTGTTTTGTAGTAAAAGGAATACGTTTCAAGTCGTCCAGCGACTTGATATTCTCTGCACTTACTCCATAGTCCTTGAGACGTGTATTATAAAAGGGAGAGTTCATACAATGCTCCACAGTAGCCTTCAAGCGTTGCAACTGCAAAGTCTCAATCTCGCGCCGAGACATCAATTCCATTTCGGGATTAAAACAATCCTCCTGATTCACCATACTATTCAATATTTAAAGTCGTTCGCAACTATCTCCTATAACCTTTATTCTTATTCCATTAATTATCCTTCCGCACTTACGCCCCTCATGCCTTGCTGAGAAAAATTTATCATTATTCTCATAAGTACACACACCATATATATATATACTAAATACTCCAACCGAATTCAACAACCATTCGTTAGCTCTCCAAAGGTCAATATGCAGTCCTCCCCGCATTGTTTTCTCCTCTCTTTTACCTCTGTCAATCATTATCTCATTCATTGGGAAACCCGCTTTCTCAAACATCTCACATACCTCGTGTCCTACCTGAAAACTCTCGGGACCAATACTCGGGCCTATCACGGCTTTTATATTTTCAGGTTTGCTGCCAAATTGATTAATCATCACCTTTACTGTCTTCTGTACAATTTTGGAAACAGTACCTTTCCATCCACTATGCACAGCAGCTATCACCTCTTTCACTCCGTCATACATCAACACTGGTACACAATCGGCAGTTCTTACAGCTATACCATAATCCTTCAGATTCGTAACTAACGCATCCACACCTTGCAAATCATCACGAGTCATGTTTCTGTCATCTATCACCACCACATTGTCAGTATGCGTTTGATGAGGTTGCAACACTTCAAATGGAGGATTTTCATCTCTCATTGTTGAAAATGCCTCAACCCTTTCGTCTATATTATAAATCATCATACACCTTCACCCAGTTATAAGAATCCGCAATCTCTCCAAATTGTATTGCCAATAGTCTGTCATACAAAGCCTTACTCCACTTTCCTGGTTTGCCATCCTTTGAGAATTGATATGTTACTCCAGTTCCAGGGTCAAACACCTTACCTACAGGCGACACGATAGCCCCAGTACCACAAGCACAAAATTCATCAAAATCAGCTAATTCCTCTACCAGAATAGGCCTACACTCTACCTTCAACCCAATGTCACGAGCAATAACTTGCAAAGACATATTTGTAATTGAGGGTAGTATTGTATCCGACAAAGGAGTAACATACGTATCGCCTTTGATACCAAACACATTCGCTCCTCCACATTCGTCCAAATATTTTTTTTCTTTTGGGTCAAGATAAATCTCACATGCATAACCCATATTTCTAGCTACCTCATTAGCCCTCAAACTACCAGCATAATTTGCACCCACCTTGAATTGTCCTGTTCCAAGCGGTGCTGCACGATCATAGTCGCGTATAATCATCATATCGTTAGTAGCAAAACCATTTATAAAATAAGGACCAACAGGCGTAGCAAACATCACGAACAAATACTCTTTAGCATAATGCACTCCCACTTGAGGAGACATCCCCAATACTAATGGCCTGAGATACAGCGCAGCTCCACTACCATAAGCAGGTATCCACCTCTCATTAAGTTTTACCACTTGGTGCGCCACATCACAAAACAACTCAGTTGGCACCTCGGGCATCATCAGTCCTCTGCAAGAACTTTGCAAACGTTCAGCATTCTTCTCTAGACGAAACACTCTAATACTATCATCCTTTCCTCTATATGCCTTTACGCCCTCAAAAGCCTCCTGACCATATTGCAAGCAAGTTGCTGCCATGTGAATAGGAATAAACTCGCTATCTGAAATTTCTATCTCTCCCCACTTACCATTAGAATAGTAGCATCTAGCATTATAATCAGTCTTATAATATGCAAATCTAAATTTAGAACCGTCAATACCTTTTCCCATATAATTTTTTTCGGCATCACAGATGTCATTAAACTAATAAGTGTTGCAAAAATACAAAAAATATTTCAATATGCATAACAATAACTCATAATAAGTTAATCAATAAAGGGGTGTTCTATTAATTTGCTTTGCTAACACACCTGCTTTTTTGTCTGCATTCTTTCATATTCAAATGGGAATCCCTATTATGTTTAGGGATTTTCCTTGTACGGATAGGTTATTCCCTTCTTGATATTGTTTTTTATGCCGTATCTTTGCGGTGCAAAACAAAAAAAACGGGGTATTAACAATTAAAAACGTTGCGTTATGAAAACTTTAAGAACAACATTAGCAGCACTGATGATAAGCCTAAGTTCATTAATGGCAAGTGCAACACCAATGAGTTATTATGTAATGAGAGACAACGCACGCTTCCTCACAGATAGGATGGTACGTATTCTCAATCTGAATGCAGCATTGATAGACGAGTTGTATTGCATCAACTTTGACTATATATGCGGAGTAAACGATTATCTTGACGAAATAGCATTGGGCAGACGCTACGATGACTACATCACCGTTCTCAGTTATCGCGATGCAGCACTTCGCAGGCTACTCACAGAGGTAGAATGGCGACTACTTATGACATACGACTACTTCTATCGTCCAATCACATTTGTAGATAATCGCTGGAGTTTCGGAATATATGCATACCACCATCACAGCACTACATATTACTATGCTGAACCACGTTATTATGCAGATTATCATGGAGGACGCCACTTCGGAGGAATGGCACCAAATCATGGCACAATAGTGGTAAATAATGTGAATATCAGCAATACAAACATAAATAGTCACAACAACCACGGTGGTCGCTCTGATAATAGATATGGGAACAACAATGTAGAGAAAAACAACAATAACCGCTATAGCCACAACAATGTCGGCAATGACAGAAGTTCACGCAGTTCTTATGTAGGCAGTAATGGCTCTATATCACACAACTCAAATTCCATGTCACGTAGCAACAATATCGAGTCACGCAGTAACAGTTCGTATTCACGCAACTCAAGTTCTGTATCACGCGGTAACAGTTCTATGCCAAGTAATCACAGTGTTTCATCTTCACGCACATCCTCGTCACGAGGCAATGTAGGTGGAGGAAGAAGATAAGTGATTGAGCAATTCCTGCGGAGTAACTGTTTTTTGTTCGCCTGTAGTCATATTTTTCAACATGACGGTTCCTGAAGTCATTTCGTCATCGCCAACAATAGCTACATAAGGAATCTGCTTGGAATTGGCATAACTCATTTGTTTTTTCATCTTGGTTACATCAGGAAACACCTCGGCTTTAATACCGTGAAGTCTTAAGCGAGAGAGAATTGGCAGACAGTAGTCACGTTCTCTCTCGCCAAATGCTACAAAGAGCACCTGGGTTGTGTTGACTGCTTCCTTAGGATAGAGACCAAGTTGGTTGAGAACATCATATATACGGTCTGCTCCGAACGAAATACCTACACCCGAAATATCAGGAAGTCCGAAAATTCCAGTAAGGTTGTCATAGCGTCCTCCACCTGTAATACTACCCATTTCAACATCTAAGGCTTTGACTTCAAATATGGCTCCAGTATAGTAGTTGAGTCCACGAGCAAGTGTCAAGTCAAAGTCAAGAGCATTGGTCAAGCCTTCAGCACCCTCATTGCTTGACTGTAATGTATTGAACATATTGATAATATATTCCGTTTCTTCTATCCCTTTTAGTCCTATTTCACTATCTTTCAGCATAGTCTTGATATGAGCCAAACGTTCCGAGAGTGGAAGATTACCGATTTCAAAGAGTGGCTGAAGTTTATCAATTGCGTCTTGAGGAATACCATCTTCTGCAAGTTCTTTATTGACATTCTCACGACCTATTTTGTCAAGTTTATCAATTGCAACTGTGATATCTATTATTTTGTCTGCCTGACCAATAACCTCGGCTATACCACTAAGAATTTTGCGGTTATTGATTTTGATAACAACTCGTATGCCGAAACGTCGAAATACAGTGTCGATAATCTGCATCAATTCAACTTCATTTAGAAGGGAATCACTACCTACTACATCAGCGTCACACTGATAGAACTCACGATAACGGCCCTTTTGAGGACGATCAGCACGCCATACTGGCTGTATCTGATAACGTTTGAATGGGAAAGTAATTTCATCGCGATGCATGACTACGTATCGTGCAAATGGCACGGTAAGGTCATAACGTAATCCCTTCTCAGGAGCAAGACTAGACTTCTCGCCTGAATTCTGAATACGAAATAGAAGTTTATCTCCTTCATCACCATACTTACCCATCAGTGTGGACATATTTTCCATTGAGGGTGTCTCTATCTGCTGAAATCCGTAGAGAGCATATACTTCGCGGATTGTATTAAATATATAATTGCGTTTCGCCATCTCTACTGGCGAAAAATCACGAGTACCTTTTGGAATACCTGGTTTCATTGTTTGCTTATATTTTTTTGCAAAGGTAAGGAAAATTTTAAAGAATGAGAAGGAAGAATGGATTTTTTTCCGTACCTTTGACACCGAATATGCATTTCAGTGAAATAATAGGACAGATTGATGTAGTTGAAAGACTAATAAGTGAAGTAGAGTCTAGGCATCTGCCTCATGCATTGTTGCTTTCAGGAAATGAGGGAAACGGTGGCATGGCTATTGCTTTGGCTTTGGCCGACAAGTTGTTGGCTGTCAGTGAAAGTGGGAAAGCTATGATTAATAAATTACAACACCCTGACCTGCATTTCGCTTTTCCTATTTTTAAAAAACAATCAGGCAAAGATATAGTAAGCGACCATTTCATTAAAGAATGGAGAGACATGCTACTTAGTAATCCATATTTTGGTTATCAGGAATGGATGGATGCTTGTGGTGCAGAAAACCAACAATTGGTAATTTACGAGGCAGAAAGTGACAACCTTACAAAAAAACTATCCATAAAAGCTAGTCAAGGTGGATGGAGAGTTGTAATTATATGGTTGCCAGAAAAAATGAATAGAGAATGTGCCAATAAATTACTAAAGTTATTGGAAGAACCTCCTGCAGGGGTGGTGTTTGTAATGGTAAGTGAACATCCTGAACAATTGCTTGAAACTATAAGAAGCAGAGTACAGACAATAGAGGTGCCGAAATTAAAAGAAGAAGATGTCAAGGAGGCACTGATTGAGAAGTATCACATTATTGACACTCAAGCTGCTATAATTGCGAAGACCTGCAACGGCAACATGACAGCAGCACTGAGATGTATAACCGATGACTCTGTAATGGAGATGTACTTTGACTTATTCGTAGAACTTATGCGTTTGAGTTATGCACGAAGGGTTAAGGAAATGAGAAAATGGAGTGAAAAGGTTACAGGACTGGGACGAGAACGACAGAAGAATTTCTTGGATTATTGTCAGAGAATGTTAAGAGAAAACTTCATCTACAATTTTCATCATAATGAAATAGTTTATATGAATGAGCGCGAACAGAACTTTGCAGTAAAATTCGCTCCGTTTATAAATGAAAGCAATGTAATAGGCATAATGGAGGAATTGTCACTCTGTCAAAGAGACATTGCCCAAAACGCCAACCCTAAGATAGTATTCTTTGATTTTGCATTAAAAATGATTGTACTAATTAAAAATAGGTAAGAGATTCTAGACCTACTAGAGATGCTAGAACTACTAGAACCACTAGAACTGCTAGAACCCATTTCATATACCAATTAAACAGTAAAATTATGAACGATTATAAGATAGGAAATAACTTATGTGGCATTAGTATTGAGGGGTGCAATAAACATCCTGGAAAGATGAACACATATGATTATATGGCAGACTTGCCTGGGAATAGCAAGTCAAGCGAAATTATTGAAGTAGAATTCAAAGCTCCAAGAAAAGGTTATTTTATCAATAGTAATCATCTAGACTTAAAAAAAGGAGATATTGTAGCTGTTGAAGCTAATCCAGGGCATGACATTGGTACTGTAACCATGACAGGAAAACTCGTAGAGCTACAGATTAAAAAAGCCAACCTAAAACCCGATGTTGAACTAAAACGAATATATCGCATTGCTCGTCAAGTAGATTTAGACAAATGGGCAGAAGCTAGGGCATTAGAGCACGAGACGATGATAGAGTCACGCCAGATAGCAAAAGGACTCGGACTGGAGATGAAGATAGGTGATGTAGAATATCAAGGAGATGGAGGAAAGGCTATCTTCTACTATATAGCAGATGGGCGTGTGGATTTTAGACAACTGATTAAGGACTTAGCCGCACGTTTTCATGTAAGAATAGAAATGAAACAAATCGGTGCTCGTCAGGAAGCAGGGCGAATTGGCGGTATGGGCCCTTGCGGACGTGAACTGTGTTGTGCTACTTGGATGACAAAATTCGTGAGCGTATCAACTAACGCCGCTAGATTTCAGGACATTTCACTCAATCCACAAAAATTAGCAGGACAATGCGCAAAACTCAAGTGTTGCATGAACTACGAAGTAGATCAGTATATAGAAAAACTCAAACGACTACCTTCAAGAGAAATCGTATTATACACATTTGACAAGGAATATTATTTTGCAAAAGTTGATATCCTGAATAGAATGGTGACCTACTCTACTGACAAACACTTACTTGTAAGTGCAGTAACAATAAGTGCAGACAGAGCATTTGAAGTAATTGAAATGAACCGAAACGGTCAAAAACCAGATCGTCTAGACGAGAGTACCGCAGTTGAAAGCAGTCATACAGCCTTAGACTTGGTTGAACAAGAAAACATCAACCGTTTTGACAAATCTAAGAAGAAAAGACATAAGCACAAACATAAAAGTGAAGGAAAACAAAACCCAAATAACGACTGAAATACAACTGATTTGAGGCGTATTTGTTTATACATTGTAGGATGTCTGGCATTGATGGGATGTACAGACAATTGTAGGTTCGCAGAACATAAGATTATTTCTGGGAATGATTGGGGTATGGATGATACTCTAATATATGAGATACCCAAAATGGACAATCCTACGATGTTAGAACCGAATATTATTGTCAGGATTGATGACAACTACAAATACAACCAACTTAACATACTTGTAGAACTCATGACAGACAAAATAGTGAGGCGTGATACGGTTTCATTTGCTTTGTTTGATTCTGTGGGACATAATCTTGGAAAGGGACTAATTCACACTGAGTTTGTAGAACATATTCCACAGGTATTGATTGATACAACTCAATACCAATATCGTATTAGAAATATCATGACAGACAGTGTAACATCAGGAGTTACCTCTGTCGGTGTTGCACTGTATGAATCAACTGAGGACTGATTGTTAGATTACTACTAGTAGAAGAAATAGTACGCAAAGAATATGGCGGCAAGAATACCAAAAAGGTCTGCTAATAATCCACAGCCTACAGAATAACGGTACTTCTTGATTCCTACACTTCCAAAGTATATAGTTAATATATAAAAGGTAGTATCTGTACTTCCTTGGAATATGCATGCCAAATGTCCTACAAATGAGTCAGGACCGTATGTTGACATTGCTTCAAGCATCATACCACGAGCTCCACTACCATTGAGAGGCTTGAGAAGGGCTACTGGTAGTGCCCCTGTAAAATCGCTATTAACACCACAAAGTTTAATAACATAAGCAATTCCATCCTGAACCCATCCTAATGCACCAGAAGCCTTGAACACGCCAATTGCAGCAAGAATGGCTACTACATAAGGTATTAAAGTAACTGCAACCTTGAACCCGCCTTTTGCACCTTCTATGAAAGATTCATACACATTGATTTTCTTGAAAAAACCATAACTAGCAAATAATCCAATTGCTCCAAGTATTAAGCAACTTGTGAGAACACGACAAAATGCCTGAACCTCATCATTTGTCATACCATTCATAATCCAGAAGAATCCACCAATAACAGCAATTATTCCGAGGAAGAGAGCTAGAAGAGCTGGTTTGAAAATATTAATTCGTTGCCACAATGCACATAGTATTACTCCTAATGTTGTAGATGTTGCCGTAACAAGTAATAAGGGTACAAATACATCAGTAGGGTCGGCTGCACCTGCTTGAGAACGATAAGCCATGATACTAACAGGTATAATAGTAAGCCCTGCTGTGTTCATAACTAAAAACATTATCATAGGATTGCTTGCTGTATCTTTGCGAGGATTGATAGATTGAAGTTCTTGCATAGCTTTCAACCCCATTGGGGTAGCTGCGTTATCAAGTCCAAGCATGTTGGCTGAGATATTCATAAAGATAGCCCCCAAAGCGGGATGATCCTTTGGAATGTCAGGGAAGAGTTTGGTGAGTACCGGAGAAAGAAATCTGGCTAGACGATTAACCATACCGCTATCCTCACCTATTTTCAAAATTCCCATCCACAATGTTAACATACCAGTAAGTCCCAATGTCATATCAAATGCCATATTTGCCATATCAAATGTTGCATCCATCATTGCTGGCATAGTTTCTGTGTCTCCCAAAAAACAAAGACGAATAACACCTACTATAATGCCTATAATAAACAATGCTATCCAGATATAATTTAAAGTCATAAACGTAAAATTTTATTATGAGTGCAAAGTTATATTATTTTTTGGTTTGTTCCAAAAAAAAACATTTATAGAGTAAGGAAATGAAAGGAAATGAAAACGTCTGAAAGAAAATAAATCA
>JAGHSE010000190.1 GCA_018066015.1 Candidatus Colivivens equi | reverse complement strand
ATAATAAGGTGACTTGCGGAAAGAACCATCGTCCTCGATAGCCTCGTTTACTACGTCCCAACCGTGAACACGTCCTTTATAGCGTCCAACAACTGTGTGGATATGATCGCGCATGCGGCTGATGAGAAGTTCCTTGGACATAGGAACGCGGTACTTGCCCTGGAACATCCATGCAGGACACTGTGAGTGCCATACGAGACAGTGACCAACGATGAACATGTTGTTCTGTTCACCATAATTAACAAACTGGTCAGCCCACTTGAAGTTGAACTGTCCTTCTACTGGCTGAAGTTCTTCGCACTTCATGCAGTTCTCTGGAACGATTGAGTTGAAGTGCTTCTCAACAGCGTTGAGTGCAGAGTGGATGCGCTGGTCAATCTGCCATGTGTTCAAAGCGCCACCGATGAGGAATTTATCCTTGTAAGCATCCTTCATGCCTGGAGCATCTTGTGCGAAAGCGCCTGCTGATGAAAGAGCCAGGATGCCGGCTAATAGTATTTTTTTCATTTTCGTTAGGGGGATAGGCCCTCCCAAAAATGGGAGGGAATAATCTTGATTTCTTAAGCCTTCTGGTTACGAGCTTCAATTTCTCTGTTCATTTCGTCAAGTTTCTCGTCTGTAAGAGGGTATTTGTAAATGAGATATCCTACTACGATAAGAAGAATTGCTGGAATGATAGTAGTGAACCACAAAATAGCCTCTTTTACAGTGTCGGAATAGTCTGCTAATTTAGTGTAATATGCGTTTACAGGCGCAGCAATGAATGAAGCAAGGAATACCACTACAAATATCCAAAGCATCAGCTGCAGACACTTGTTAGCCTTGAATTCTCTGAACATTTCACCATAAGTAGCAGGTTTCTCAGGAGTAGTAACAATATTTTCTTTGCATCCGAGGAAACAAAGCGTCAAGAGTACGAACCCCACGAGTGCGAATACACTGATAACAATAAACCAAGCATCAGGACCACCAGCCAAAGCAGATACTTCGTTAGCCAAGTTGAAACCTAACCATCCCATTACCAGCGGAGTAATCCAACCTGCAATAGAGAAACCAGCCTTGAATGCAACTCCGGCAAGTGCATTTACAGTAGCAGCAGGACGGTTCCCTGTACGATATTCTGCCTCTGTGATTACTTCTGGCACAAGAGCCCACATAAGAGAACCTACGAGCAGACCCACACCAGTCATGATTTTTGCAATTTGAACGATTGTATTGCATTCGTTAACGTCAAAGAATTTACCTACAGCATATAATACCACAAATCCCACAAAACCGATTGAGAGCAATACGTAGTAAAGACCTTTCTTGCCTAAAACCTTCTTCAATACAGGTAGTAATGGCAGGATGATGAAAGCAGGAATGGTACCAATAGCCATAAATACAGCCTGGTTCCAGTCAATTGACTGGTTGGCAACAATAGCAAGTCCAATTGGGAACCCAGCCTGAACAAGAATCTGCCCGATGTTGGCACATACCATACGAGTAGAAGTGAGAATTAGAACCTCGTTGTTGTCACGAGTCATACTTGCCATGATAGAACCGTAAGGGATATTTACAACGGAATAAATCATACTCAGCAATGTATAACTGACTGTAGCATAAATAATCTTACATGTCATTGACCACCCAGCAGCAGCAGGCAACATCAAACAACATGCAGCTACGGTAAGCGGAATACCACCATAAAGAAGATAAGTACGATATTTGCCCAACTTAGGATTGTGGTTGTCAATATAGCGACCTACAATAGGACTCCAGAAACAGTCAAAGAGTCGAACTGCAAGAATAAGTCCGCTGACAAATACGGGGCTAATCTTCAATACCGTACAGAGGTATATCATCAAGAAGGTTGCTACCGTTTGGAAAATAAGATTTTGTGCTAAGTCTCCACTACCGAAACCGATTCTCTGTAACCAACTCAGCTTGTAAAAGCCTTTTGATTCTTGTGTTAATTCTGCCATAATATTTTAGTTTTAAGTTACAACCAACGCAGTTTTTCAGAGATTTTCAAAAGTACATCGTAATGCCCAACTTCTTAGTAATCCCCTTTTATGAGTTTACGAATAAACACATATCAAATGCAAAGATAATAAAAAATTTTATTAGGCAAGTGCAAAAGAGAATATTTTTTAAATATTCCCTGAAGTGAAATAGAAGTAAAAATAAAAAAGCCACACAAACAAACTTGTATGGCTTTGGTTTTGGATTTATTTAATGTTGTCAACCATCTTGAATATTCTGTTCCATCTGATGCTTGGGGCTTCTGGATTGAGTGCATCAGGACAGGTGCTGTACCAGATAAATATTGGTTTTCCTACTATATGGTCTTCTGGCACAAATCCCCAATAACGACTGTCGGCTGAATTATGACGATTATCGCCCATCATCCAGTAGTAGTCCATTTTGAATGTGTATTTATCTGTCTGTTTGCCGTTGATAAAGATCTTACCATCCTTAATCTTAAGGTCATTTCCTTCGTATGCTCGAATAGGGCGTTCATATATTGCTATGTTTTCGATTGTGAGGGTGAGGGTCTTACCTTTTTGTGGAATCCATATTGGTCCATAATCATCGCGGGTCCAGCCATAATCATGGTTCAAGGGATATAGCGCATCTCCATTAAGCGGTGGGGTTGCTACAATACTATCCACTATTTCTTTATGCTGGAGCAATGCTTTCTTGGTATAATCTGTCAGGGGCATTCCCCGCTGATGTTCGGGACGAGGGTCATTTGGTCTGTCGTTCCATTGCAGATAGTCTTCGTCACTGATATTGAGTTCTGCTCGCAGTTTATCGGAGAGTGGTCCACGTGCATAGATATAATAAGTCCACTGAGCATCGGTAGGTTGGGGTTGTGCTTTACCGTTGTTGTATATGACCTTGTGTTTGATTTCCAATGTCTGTCCTGGGAGTCCTACACATCGCTTTACATAGTTTTCTCTACGGTCTGTAGGTCGGTAGGTGATTTCACCAAACTGTACGGGGTCTGACTGTATGATGCGTTTTCCTGCCATGTATATCTGGTCATAGAGCGACATTTGTTCCTCTGCCTGGAGTGATTTTCTGTCGGGCAATGCTATTCCCTGCTGACGTGCTGCATCCAGACCGTACATATAACACAACTGGTAGAAGTCGTTGTTGTAGTTCAGGGCTACGGTATCGCCTGCTGGATAGTTGAACACTACTATGTCTTGCAGTTCTACATGTCCTAATCCTTTTATTCTGCGATATTCCCAATGTGGCCAGTCAAGGTATGATTTTGTATTTGTGATAGGCAGTGTATGTTGGGTAAGTGGCATCGTGAGTGGGGTTTGTGGTATTCTTGGACCATAACTGATTTTGCTCACCAACAGGTTGTCGCCTGTAAGCAATGATTTCTCGAGTGAAGAACTTGGTATCTGATAGTTTTGGAAGAAGAAATTATTAACGAAATAAACTGCAACCAGTGCAAAGACTAAGGCATCAACCCAACTCATGATGGTTCTTGACACGGGACTTTCAAGTTCTTTCCACCACGTCCAGTTTATCTTTTTTGTGATGTAAAGGTCAAAGATTAATGGCACGACTAATAGTCCCCACCAACTCTTTACCCAATAAAGAAAGGCAAGGTAGAGGATAAGTACGATTACAAACATTACCCAATTTTTCTTTGGCGTGGTTCCTGCTTCTGCAAGTGCCTTGTCGCGTTCTTCTTTTACTTGTTTACTACTTTTAAATTTTGTCGCCATGATATTGGTGTTTTTTAAGGACGCAGTGCGTCATTATGTTATATTATACGTAAATTTTTTACCACGAAAAACACGAAAATTTGCGAAAATTAAGTCATTACTGATGGGAAGATTCCCATCATAATGCCTTATTCGTAAATCCTGTATTTTACAGGCAAATAGACGTCTATGTGACAATAATCATAATATTTCTATGACATAGTAATTGTTATCACATATACACTGAACAATACTTGAATTTTTCTTATTTTAATCTGTGCCGTAGGGCTTGTCCCTACTATCACAGATTAAGTTTTCGAATTTTTCGTATTATTTCGTGTTTTTCGTGGTAAAAAACTCTGCGTGAGGTACTAAAAAATTTACGTCATTATGTTATATTAAGAATTAACAATATCCATACACATTGCGTATGTAAGCGCCTGGGGATCTTTATATTTTTTAGGAATCTTGTAGTTTGAGCCTTTATAGCAGATGTATGCCCCCCAGCGTCCGTTGAGAATTTCGAGATTTGCATCTTCTTCAAAACTTTTGAGATGTTTTTGGGTTTCTGCACGTCGGTGTTCTTCTATCAATTCAATTGCTCCTGCAAGACCTATTGCCAGTGGATTGTATTTCTTAGGTAGGGTAGTATATTTTTTGTTGTGGAGTATATACGCACCGAAACGTCCTGTTCCTATTACTATTGGGAGACCTTCATATTCGCCTAATGTTCGAGGCAATTTGAATAGTTCCATTGCCTCTTCCAGGGTGATGCTGTGAATACTTTGTCCTTTATTGAGTTGGGCAAATTGGGGCTTTTCGGTATCCGTAGCACTACCTATTTGAACTACCGGACCGAAACGTCCTATCTTCACACTTACTGGTTTGCCTGTATTGGGGTCAACTCCCAACACTCGTTCTCCTACTTTATGTTCTGACTTGTCGTTGATAGTTTTTTGGATTAGAGGATCAAAATCTTTATCAAAGTTCTTGATCATCTTTGTCCATTCCATTTTTCCCTCTGCTATATCATCAAAGTCTTTTTCTACATTGGCTGTGAAGTTATAGTCCATGATATTTGGGAAGAATTTCAACAAGAAGTCATTGACGACCACTCCTATATCAGTAGGGAGCAGTTTTCCTTTCTCGTTGCCTGTCACTTCGCTCTTTGACACTTTCTGAATTCTGTCATTTGCGAGTGTGATGATATTAAACTGGCGTTTCTCGCCTGTCTTATTGCCTTTCTCTACATATTGCCTTTGTTGTATGGTCAGTATGATAGGTGCATATGTTGACGGACGGCCTATTCCTAGTTCTTCGAGTTTACGTACCAGACTGGCTTCTGTATATCTGAAAGGAGCTTGTGTGAAATGCTGTGTGGCAACAATTTCCTTGTAATTGAGTAGGGTGCCGACTCTCAGTGGTGGCAACACTACAAATTTTTCGTCATCGTTGTCTATATCATCATCACTCGACTCCATATATACTCTTAGGAAACCATCAAACTTGATTACCTCACCTGTTGCCACAAATGGTTCGTCTATTCCTTCGGCTTCAATAGTGACTGTCGTCTTTTCTATTTCTGCATCAGACATCTGACTAGCCAACGTGCGTTTCCATATCAGGTCATACAGTTTGCGTTCTTGAGCATTGCCCTTTATTTCATGATTTTCGGCATATGTAGGACGTATTGCTTCATGGGCTTCCTGGGCTCCCTTTGATACAGTGTGGTAATTGCGTGGTTTGGAATATGAATCACCAAACATCTCTACTATTTCCTGCCTACTTGTATTCAGGCACAATGATGACAGATTTACTGAGTCGGTACGCATATAGGTGATAAGTCCTGATTCATACAAGTGCTGGGCTATCATCATGGTCTGCGACACTGTAAATCCTAGTTTTCGTGCTGCTTCTTGTTGTAGTGTTGATGTTGTGAAAGGAGGTGCTGGCATTCTGTTCATTGGTTTTTTTGTAATATCCACGATTTTGAATGTCGCATCCTTTATACCTTCAAGGAACGTTACTGCTTCTTCCTCGGTCTTGAAACGTTTGTTGAAGTCTGCCTTGAATTCATTCTCGCCATCATTAAAAAGGGCTACAATCTTATAACTTGATTCTGCCTTGAAGGATTCTATTTCTCGTTCACGATCTACTATCAGTCTTACTGACACAGACTGAACTCTACCTGCCGAAAGTGATGGTTTGAGTTTTCTCCACAACACAGGTGAGAGTTTGAATCCTACAAGTCTGTCCAGCAATCTGCGTGCTTGTTGGGCATTTACTAAGTTGATATCTATATTACGAGGATGTTCTATTGCTTCAAGTATGGCATTTTTAGTAATTTCATGAAACACAATTCTCTTTGTGCTTTCAGTATCAAGTCCTAACACTTGTGCCAGATGCCATGATATCGCTTCACCTTCACGGTCTTCATCGGATGCAAGCCATATTGTCTCTGCTGCTGATGATGCTTTCTTCAAGTCGTCAACGACTTTTTGTTTATCTGCAGGAATCTCATACTCTGGAATATAATCACCTTCCACACTCAAGTCATTCTTTTTCAAATCACGGATGTGTCCGTAACTTGACATGACTTTATAATCCTTGCCAAGAAATTTCTCCAATGTTTTTGCCTTGGCAGGAGACTCAACTATTACTAAATTCTTCTGCATTCTTTATATGTTTTTTACAATTTCGTCGCAAAATTACTAAAAAAAAGAATCCCACAATATATAATAAGGTGGAATTTTTTCCAATGCCAATCCTTTATGAAATACATTTCATAAGATTTTTTCCCCTATCCTCACCTATGTCTTGTACTTTTTCTAATTCAATCAGCGCACTGCACTATTTGCTGCAGCGAGGATTACCTCGCTCAATGTAGGGTGAGCATGGATTATGTTGTGTAAGTCATCAACAGTGGCATTCATATTCATCAGTGCCACGAGTTCGTGAATCATATCAGAACTATGTGCACCAATGATGTGTGCTCCAATAATCTTTCCTGATTCTTTTTCTGACAAAATCTTGCAGTAGCCCTCTGTTTCGTCCATACTTACAGCCTTACCATTAGCACGGTAAAACGACTTATTTACTGAGTATTCTATTCCCTGAGCCTTGCAATCTTCTTCAGTCAGTCCTACACATCCCACTTCTGGAGTTGTGAAGACAGCAGCAGGAACTAAGTCGAACCTGATTTTATCAGTCTTACCCATCAAGGTGTTTATCACTCGCTGTCCTTGGAAGGTTGCCACATGTGCCAGCATCATTCCTCCTATTACGTCACCAATAGCATAGACTCCTGGTACGGATGTCATCATATTTTTATCAACCTCTATTCCCTTTGCTGAATAGTGTATATCGGTGTCTTCCAGCCCTAAATTATTCACAGCCGGACGTCGTCCTACTGCCATAAGAACTACATCGGCATCAATGTCGTTGACATCTGTCACTTGTTGACCTGTGAGTATTTCAATACCTTGACGAGTCAATATTTGTTTCAGGCGTTTGGCTATGTCTGTATCAAACCGAGGTAGTATTTGTTTGCAGTATTCCATCACTGTCACCTTCGTTCCCATTTGGTTGAAGATACTGGCAAATTCCAACCCTATCACACCTCCACCAATGATACACAGACGTTGTGGTAATTTATTAAGGCACAACAGTTCTTTGCTCGTGATACAGCGTTCCACTCCCTTTACTGCAAGTGATGCAGCTTCGCTTCCTGTAGCTATGATTATTGCATCTGCCTTATACACCCTCTCGCCTACCATCACTCCTACACGGCAACTGCCCGACTCGTCATCTGTACATTGCTCGTCTTTTATTAGTCTGCCATGTCCTTCTACCACTGTAATCAGGGGATTCTTCATCAGAAACTCAATCCCACTGCGCAATGTCAAAATGACTTCCTCCTTCTTTTGCTGGATTTCGTCTAAAGACTTACCTGAGTTTGCCCATCTCACCAATGTTTTTGTAGGGATGCATCCTTCGTTCAGGCAAGTTCCACCTAACAATCCCTCTGTTATCAAGGTGACTTCAATATTATTTTTTGCAGCAGTAATAGCTGTTTCGTATCCACCAGGACCGCCTCCTATAATTATTATCTTCATTAGTATAGAGAATTAAGAGTGTTCAAAAATTTAGGGGTGTTCTATTAATTACATTTTAGGTGATTTTGACTTTTGTCTTCCTCCTTCGCACCTCGCCCCGATGCAGCCTGAAAGGCTAATCTGTTCATAGCCCAGGGCAAGCGGAACGACACCCTGGGTGCCGGAACAAAACCAAAAGCGTTGAAAAAGAATTATGTCACCCATATTTGAAAAATTATTACTTATTCGGTGAATTTTCAACGAACCGAATGCAGAGTCAAACTTGTTTGAACTATGCTGAGGTGAGGCAGAAAATGCAGGAACTGAATTTATAGAACCCACCTTAACAATATTATGAAAATACCTTTTATTATGAAAAAACCTTTTATTATGAAAACTTTTTTTAGAAAAACTCAGGCAGAGAACACATTACTAGGGTTATTTGTCATGGTGTTTTATGCCCTTTATTTTCTGATGCCTTGTAATCTCAATGCCCAGAATCCTATTATCCAAACAAAATACACAGCCGACCCAGCACCATACGTACATGGAGATACAGTATATCTCTATACAACTCATGACGAAGACGATGCACAGGGGTTTAAGATGCTTGACTGGTTGTGCTATACATCCACAGATATGGTAAACTGGACTGATCACGGTGCAGTTGCCTCAGTCAAGGATTTTAATAAATGGTATGACGTACAGAATGGAGCCTGGGCAGAACAAGTCATTGAAAGAAATGGTAAGTGGTATATGTATTGTCCCCTTCATGGTCATGGAATAGGAGTGCTCGTAGCTGACAATCCATTCGGACCTTTTACCGACCCATTAGGTCACGCATTAGTATGGCAGCGTGAACATTGGGACGATATTGACCCTACAGTATGGATTGATGATGATGGCCAGGCATATATGTATTGGGGCAATCCTAATCTTTATCTTGCCAAGCTCAATGAAGACATGATTTCTATTGATACTTCATTCGGGAAGAATGGCATTCAAAAGATGGACCCAAAACCAGACGACTATCAAGAAGGACCTTGGTTTTGGAAACATGGTAAATACTACTACCTTGCATTCGCATCCACTTGTTGCCCTGAGGGTATAGGATATTCTATGAGTAAAAGTCCTTTTGGTCCATGGAAAGAATCTTCTCCAATTATGAACCACACACCTAAAACTCGTGGAAACCATCCTGGAATTATAGAATACAAAGGACATAACTATGTATTCGGACTCAACTACGACCTGCTTCGTCGTGTGAGCGACCTCCATGCAGAACGTCGTTCAGTAGCTGTAGCAGAATTTCAGTATGCCAAGGATGGTACCATTCCTGAAATACCTTATTTTGATGAACATCATATCGCTCCGTTACAGACACTCAATCCATTCCTGCGCACTGAAGCAGAGACAATAGCACAAAGTGATGGAGTGAAAACACTCAAGGACTCCAAAGTAGGCGTGTATGTTACCGATATCCACGATGGTGATTATATCAAAGTTGCAAATGTTGATTTCGGAAAGGGGGTTAAACACTTCAAGGCAAGTGTGGCTTCAATGTATCGCAATGGTAGTATCGAAATACGAATAGATGATATATTCGGACGTGTTATAGGCACTTGTCAGGTTAACTGCACAGGAGGGTACCTTAAGTGGGCAATGCGTGAATGTGAAGTAACTCCTACTGCATCAGGCATCCACGACCTATATTTTATCTTCCATTCAAACGGGAAATATCCTATGTTTGATTTTGACTGGTGGCAGTTTGAATAACTTATAAACTTTAACCCAATAAAAACAACTAAAGTATGAAAAAAACATTGATTATTGCCAGTGTTCTGGCACTCTCACTTTCTTCAGCTCATGCTCAGTTTGGTGGCGGATTTGGCGGATTTGGTGGTTTCCAAATGCCAAAGGTAGAACTCCAAACATCTCAGGAATTCAAAGATGTCAACTATGCAGGCGACGAACAGGTTTATCACAACATGGACATCTATCTGCCAAAGCAGACACAGGAAAAATATCCTGTCGTAGTTCACATCTATGGCAGTGCTTGGTCTTCTAATAATAGCAAAGGATCTGCTGATTTAGGTACGATTGTTGACGCTCTTCTCAAGGCTGGATATGCAGTAGTATGTCCTAACCACCGTTCTATCTCTGATGCACAGTGGCCTGCTCAGATTAACGACATCAAAGCTGTTATCCGATTCATTCGTGGAAATGCAGCAAAATATAAGTTTGATACTAGCTTCATTGCTACATCTGGATTCTCTTCAGGAGGTCACCTCTCTTCATGTTGTGCCACTACCAATGGTTTGAAGGTTACAAAAGTTGGCGTTGAAACACTTGACCTTGAAGGCAATGTAGGTAAATTCACTAATGAAAGTAGTATTGTTAATGCAGCTTGTGATTGGAGTGGTCCTGTAGATCTTACGAATATGGATTGTGGTGAACATATGTCATTTGGCGCTATGTCACCTGAGGCAAATCTGCTCGGAGGGGCAAAACTCTCAGAACAACCAGATAAATTCCGCTCGCTCAGTGCTACATATTATGTCAACAAGAATACAGTACCTCTAATTGTCTTTCATGGCATGAAGGACAATGTAGTTCCTTGTTGTCAAGGTCAGAAACTCTACGACCTACTTAAAGGAGCAGGAGTCAAGACCGAACTTACCCTCGAACCTGAAGGTGGTCATGGTATGGGTATGTATTCTGAAACCAATCTTCAGAAGATGGTTAATTTCCTTAATGATGTAAGAAAAAACACCAAAGCAGTAGATAGCACATCTTCAGCAGCTGGTAAGTCTCAGGTTGTAGAAGACGGAGGAACTGGAGCCTACAAGGCAATCATGAAAGAAGAAGCCAGTCTGCCAGCACATACAATCTTCGTTCCGCAAGACCTTTCTAAATTCAATGCCAAGAATCCTCTTCCTGTACTTGTATGGGGTAACGGAGCATGCACAAACTCACCTTGGGAACACTACAAGTTCCTCAACGAAATTGCATCACAAGGCTATCTGGTCTTGGCAACAGGATTTATCCCTATTGATGGAAAGTCATATCGTGGTCCTCAATCTACATCCCAGCAACAAATAGAATCAATTGATTGGGCATTTTCTCAAAATGCCGACAAGAGCAGTCCACTTTACGGCAAGATTGACCTCAAACACATAGCAATAGCAGGAATGTCGTGTGGAGGACTACAGACACTCTTCAATTGTGCCGACAAGCGCATCAGCACAATTATGATATGCAATAGCGGACTCTTCACAGGTGACCGCCAGAGCAGTGCAGTTCCTGGTATGCCGATGCCACCAAAGGAAAAACTGAAAGAGATAAAAGTACCTATTATCTATATACTTGGAGGAGAGAAAGACATAGCATATGGAAATGGAATGGACGACTTCCATCGTATAGACCATGTACCAGCATTTGCGGCAAACTTCCCAGTAGGTCATGGTGGTACTTACAGCCAGCCTCACGGAGGAGAATTCTCGATAGTTGCAACAGCATGGCTTCAGTGGCAGTGTCGCGGCGACAAAACCGCAGCAAAGATGTTCCAAGGAACACCATGCCAACTCTCACAGCGCAAAGACTGGACAATTGAAAAAAACAAACTTATTGATAAATAAAAATCAGATTTCTATTTGGTGTTTTCCTACCGAAGCTAGTTACCTCTCATATTTAGAACCAATCTTCGTCGTCCAACACCGAGGACGATGTTCTTCCTCAGTTATCGAACAAGTTAATCTTCTAAAATAATCATTGGCCAGACAATGTTATTTACCCAATATATCGAAAAGTGAGTTGCTGGTGTAGGGATTGTATCGTTACTGCTAAGGAAATTTTATCTATGTATCAAAGTATGCACCTTAACGCACTCATAAGAAACAAAACCCAGTAAATTGGTGTAAGTTCAATGGAGATATGCATATTTTTAACTGGAATCCAAAGAAATAAACTGCAATATGAAAACAAAAATTCTTTTTATCCTTCTATGTTGTTTCTTATCACTCCATGTGATGGGGCAGCCCCAAGGAACCGTTGCTCGAAAAAAGAAACAACCAAAAACAGAGACAGTTACTTCAAAGCAAAAACCTACTCATAAGCCAAGTACTAAGGTGAATCAACCCCCAACTTCTCACTCTGAGCCTATTTCTGAGGCAGCTGGTTATGATGTTACATTTAGTTGTAATGTCCCTTCTGCTACGTTATACATAGATGGCAATGCAAATGGAAACGCATCGGGCACTCGCTTTCTCAAAACAGGAAACCATACCATCATGGTTATTGCTAATGGATATATAGATTATGCGGGAAACATAAGCGTAAATCGTCAGAATAAATCGTGCAATATAGCATTGGAGAAGAAACATGAACAGGCGAAGCCAAGTTCGGTTACTACAGGTACTCTGAATGGTCACGAATGGGTTGATCTTGGCTTGTCTGTAAAATGGTCAACATGCAATGTTGGTGCCAGCAGTCCGAGTGATTATGGTGGTTACTATGCCTGGGGCGAGACAAGCACAAAGTCACGTTACGACTGGGACAACTGTTTTGATTACCTTGACAGCACTGGTGACAGCTGGGGTATTTACAAGATTGACGGTCAGACACGCATAACCCCAACGAGCGGTCATGACACAGCCCATGAAAACTGGGGTGGCACATGGCGTATGCCGACCGCTGTTGAGATCGAAGAACTCCGCGAAAAATGCAAGTGGGCATGGACATCAAAGAATGATCACAAAGGTTATATTGTTACTGGTCCAAACGGCAACGGCATCTTCCTTCCTGCTGCTGGCTGGCGTAGTGGTACTGATACGATCCTCGTGGGTGAGGACGGCTACTACTGGTCAAGTACGCTCAGTACGTCGTACTCCGGCAGCGCCCGTAACTTGTACTTCGCTAGCAGCGACCACAGCACGTACTACGGCGGCCGTAGATTCGGTCAGAGTGTTCGTCCTGTTACAGACTGAACGCACCGCGAAGCGTGTTGGATTTATTTGATTCATTATATACTAAATGACCATTCCCATGCCATGTATGTTCGTCAATCTGACGAAATTCAACATCGGCGTTCTTAAAAATAGTCTTTTCTTTGAAATTACTCTGAGCCATCAAATTAATTGCGAGAGTGATAAGCGCTGCAAGTAGGATAATTCTTTTCATAGCGTAAATTATATTTAATAGTCATTAGTCAGTAAGCCACTCACAAGATATAATAGG
>JAGHSE010000306.1 GCA_018066015.1 Candidatus Colivivens equi | reverse complement strand
TCACGCAGAGGCGACTCAGACAGCTTTGCTGTTTTAATTTAGTTAGCAGAGCACTCCTTGCAAACAAGTTTGCAGTATTGCTCTCTACCTAAATTAGGGGCACATCACAGATGTGTTCTGAGTCTTTGCAGAGAAAGCAGAGAGACGCAAAGAATTTTTGCCGAACCGAGTGAAATACCAAATTTATTTGAGTATATCCGAGGTGAGAATAAAAATGCGGGAACCAAATTCTTATCCAATGAATAAAAAAATATATATATAGAGTGCAAATAAACAGATAGTGTTTTCCTTTGCCTAGGATAATAGCACAGAAACTTTGCGTCTCTCTGCTACCTCTGCAAAGTCTCAGCGCACATCATAGATGGGCGAGATTGAGTTAGAAGAGCAGGTCTGCAAAACTCGTTTTGTAAGAAATGCTCTGCTAACTAAATCGTACCAGCAAAGCTGGCTGAGACGCCTCTGCGTGAGATAAAAGAATCAGTCGCCTCTGCGTGAGGAACCAGGAAATGCTGGAACAGAACCTTGAACTTTATGTCATTATCAATTAAAAATATTCTATTTTGTTCAGTCGTTCTCTTTGGATGTCAAAATAATCAATCTGCAAAGACGTATGACTCAAATGATACTACAGCCAATGATACTGTAGCCATACAACAAATCAGCTCCAACTCTGAAAGAACAGCTAAACTTGGTTTCTCTCACTTTTCACAAAAAAAACACAAAGAAAATTGGACTTACTCACTTACTATGGACTATCCACAAAATGGAGGGGAGTTTATAGTTCACAGTATTCAAGAATGGATAAATGAACAACTTGGAGGTACTTATTCGGGAAATTTAGAGGACACACAAGAACTATTTAATAATTACTCTAGTTTGTTTTTGGATGAACAAATAGCAGTAGAAGAGTACATATGTGACATTGAATGTGAGATGAATTATACTTTTCAACCAATATGGGAAACAGACAATCTTATTACTCTTGCTTGTAACACATATTGGTATGGTGGTGGTGCTCATGGTAGTAGTAGTTATTTTGCTGTAACATTTCGTAAGGCTGATGGCAGACGTTTTGGAATGGATATGATTCTTGCAGATGCTAATTTACAAGAAGAACTTAATAATGGTCTAAAAATTTATTTTGGAGTCTCTACAGATGAAGAACTCAATGAAAATCTACAAGTTGACGAATTACATAATGCTAATAATATCCCTTTGCCTGCTACAAATCCGTGGATAGACAACAAGGGAATACATTTGATTTACTCTCAATATGAGATAGCGTGCTATGCTGCTGGAATGCCTGAAGTTGTAATTCCTATTTCAAAAGCAAAGAAATATCTCACATCTACAATTCTCAAAGAACTTTAAAACACAAATTATTATTCAAACATTATGAAACAATTATTCAAATCAATCATCACTTTTTGTATTCTGGCTAACAGCCAATGGCAAATGGCTAATTGTCAAAATATTGGTACAAATCAAGCCATGAACATCCTTCAGCATCTTTCCAAAAATTTTAATTGCAAGGCTGGTATTACTATGGATATTGAAATGAATGGCAAGGATTATGGAACAACAAAATTAAAGTTGATGAAAAATAACGACAAGTCAAAGATGATTGAAAACAACGAGGAGACTTATTTCTTCAATCAACTCATGTGGACTTGTAATGGAAATAACCACAATGTTGTGATGTCAAATAAAAATCAAGACGAAACGAAACTGATGACTCAGATGGCTCTCCTTCCATCTACTCTCAAAGGTGGATATTCATCAATTGGCAATAATGCTTTTTCAATTGGCAATAATAAGTTTACTTTTACGACTAATCAAAATAAAATTACATACCATTTGAATCAAGGCAAATATGACGTATCTTTTACTGTGGATGCTCTTACAAAAGATATTGAAAAGATGAACATCAGTCATGGAGGAAAACAGGTTGACTTAACTTATAAAAACATAACAGAGGGATGTGGCTATAATGACGTCTCTTTCAATACATCAGATTATTCAGATTATAAATATATTGATAAACGTTAAAAAAAAACACCTCTAAGGGTGTTATATTAATTACGCTAATATGTTAAAAAAATCACTAAGTATAACTTTTATTACCATATTTCTGGTATCTACTTCTGCAAATGCTCAATCAGAAGCTATCATTACTAAAAATGGTAAGACTTACACAATTAATACTACATCTATCTGCAACTCTAAGGGATACCGTTCTACCACTCCCTTGAAGGTGTCAATCACAAAAAATGTTATCGATAAAATAGAAGCTCTGCCTAATAAGGAGACTCCTGGGTTCTTTGCTAAAATTATTAAAGAACTATTCCCAAAATATGAAGGTGTCAAAATTACCGAAACTGAAAAAATAGATGTCATCAGCGGAGCCACATTAAGTAGCAAGGCGGTAAAAGAAAATATAGAAGCTGCGGTTGAGTATTACAAGAAAAATAAATAAGATAAATTCATTAATTCTACATGATTATTTTACTTACAGCAGTATTAGGAGTTACATTAGGTGTTGTTATCGGAGTTTTCGTGATGAACAAACTCGTTATCAAACCTTCTGAAATACGTAGAAAAGAAAATTTAGACTCTCTAGAAACTCGTCATAAAGAGAATCTCAAAGTACAGAGGGAGAGTTTTGATGCTACGATGGAACTTGTCAAGGCTGAAATGAAAGAAGCTACAGAAACTCTGTTAAAACAACGCCAAGAAGAATTCACAACCAGCAGTCATAATAACATAGCTAATATTGTAACCCCACTTCAACAGTCAATCAAAGACATGAAGGAGGCAATGGACAAAAATTCTCGTTCACAACTTGATTTAGGAGGTCAGATGAAAAGCCAGATAGAACAAATGATCAATCAAAGTCAGGCCACCAAACTTAGTGCTGATGAATTGGCAAGGGTATTCAAACACGAATCCAAAATACAGGGAGATTGGGGAGAAACTATTCTCAAAGAATTGTTAGACTCACAGGGGCTTACTCAAGGAATACATTATGATACACAATATTCCATTCGTGATGCTTCTGGTAAGGTTGTGAAAACTGATGAAGGTAATATTCTGCGACCAGACGTCATACTCCACCTTGACACAAGACGAGAAGTTATTATTGACTCAAAAGTGTCTCTTACGGCTTTCATGAACTATGTAAATGCAGATAATGACTTAGACAAGTCTAAATTCTTAAAAGCTCATATTGACAGTATTGAGCGACATGTTAAAGAATTGGCTGTAAAGGATTACTCATCATACATACAACCTCCAAAAGTCAAAATGGATTATGTTCTTATGTTCGTACCTCATGCTGGGGCTTTGTGGACTGCAATCAATGCCCAACCTGATTTGTGGAGAAAGGCAATGGAAAGAAATGTCTATATCATAGATGAACAATCATTATTTGGAGCCATCAAAATAATCAATCTTATGTGGACTCAAATTGCTCAGGCGGAAAACCACAAAGAGGTATATAGACTCGCTGATGAAATACTTAATCGTGTAGGACAATTCATGAAAAGTATGGACAATATTGGTGGGGCTCTAGAAAAGGCAAGTCAAGCATATACTGACAGTATCAACAAACTACAAGACGGAAAACAAAGTATATGCACGACTTGTAAACAACTAGAAAAACTTGGAGCAAAACAAAATAAAAAAAATCCAATTACATTGAATTTTCAACGAACCGGCGCAAAGTTTTTTACCACAAAATACACAAAATAATACGAAAAATTCAGTTCCTGCATTTTCATCCTCACCTCAGCATAGATTAAGTAAACTTATCTCTGCATT
>JAGHSE010000065.1 GCA_018066015.1 Candidatus Colivivens equi | reverse complement strand
ACGCAATACTCTGGATCAATTCCGATGGCGAGATTGTAGTGACAGCTCTGAAGAGTAATCTGATTCCGAATCTGGAAACCAAGGATTACAAAACGGGTAAACAGGAAGTTTCTTATGTGAACCTTATGGTAGATGGAAAAAGTGTAAGAATATCCATGGCCGTCTGCTTTGATGGCGAATTCTCATTGCTCACAAGAAAAATGGATCCCGAAACAGATCTGTTCGTTCTTCCGTCCTGGGACTGGGATACCATCAGGATGAAGCATTACTTGTCGGCATCCTATATTCCCGTTCAGAGTCATGTGACACTGTTTAAGCCTACCTATGACGGATTCACCTTTGTAGAGGATCCGTACGGACGAATGGTTTATGAGGAAAAGGGTGAAGAATATCTGGATCATCAGATGCACATCGTCACGATCCCGGTTTATGATTTGAAGTAAGGGTGCCAACGAGAACCGTCCCCGTTGGCATACAATACATAATCGAACTTTGTGGAAACATATCAATGCTGCAAACTAAGATTTATTGCTCTGACAAAAGTCTTGTTGTCACAATCCGGATCGAGACAGCAATACAAGGAAGTTCTGTTGTTCTGTTGAGCAACCGGATTACACATCATAATATCAGCCACTGATTACAAAAAGGTATTTTCCTTTCCCCTTCCCTTTCATTGGATAAATCAATTTCATCTCCAGCATCTTCTTTATCAATGCGGATGCCGGTGAAGCCGTTATTGACAGCATATTCATTACATCTGTACGCCCGAAAAACCGGTCATATCCGTATTCTTCAAATAATACCTGAATGTGCTGTTTTGTCTTTTTACTAACACTGTCCGGTATTATAACACTATCTTTTTTATCTCCAATGTCCTGTTTTGTATCCTGAATGTCCTGTTTTTCCTCGCCAATGTCCTGTTTGCTCTCCGTCCACCTGATATGCATATATCGGTTCTTTAATTCATTGGATTCTCCAAGCAGTAGATTTCTTAAAAACAGTTCCAAAAACCGGGGCGTTTCCCTTATTCCCTTTGACAGATTGTTATAGTTGGCTCTTACGAGTGCATTCCTGAAATACCATGCATTTTCAGCAAAGATATCATTTGTCACATCAAATCCCATAGACCTGAGATACATTATAAGAAATACCGCCGTTGTCCTGGTGTTTCCTTCTCCGAAAGCATGTATCTGCCAAAGACCTGCAATAAATTTTGCCATATGTGGAATGATTCCCGATACACTGTTCAATGGATACTCATACTCTTTTTCCATCCGGATATCATATTCCAGCATTTCTCTCAGCTCCAGCGCATTACCATAGTGAACAGATTCTCCGTCCAGAACCCACTCTTTCTTAGAAATGTTATAATCTCTCACTCTTCCGGCGTGAGAATAAATCCCATCGAATAACCTTCTATGAATCCCGATATACTGAGGAACAGAAAACGTAAACGCTCGTTCAGAAAGAACTGCTGCAATCCGCACAGAAACAATATCTGCTTCTTTCGATCTATCCGCATCCTGTTCGGTCAACTCTTCATAATAGCCTTCTATGAGTTTACCGGCTTCTGATATTGAAATCTCACCTTCAATATTCTTTCTGGCTGTATTTTTCAAATAATCAGAGGTTTCAAGACCATCTACTGCCTGTAACCCCATAGCTGTATACCATGCATAACCAAGCTCACGTCTGGATGGCTCAGATTGCCTTAAATATTTTTCGAAAGGATCTCTTTTCATATCATTCATCTGATTCACCACTTTTCGCATCTTTGATTCGATAATAATCGTCCATATCAAGTGTCAGCTTTATCTGAGCATCCGGTTTTCGGTTGCTCACACGACTCAAAAGACAAACTGATTCCACATGCCTTGACAGGTCTTAAACTCAGTCGAGCGAGTCAGCAGCGCTTTTGAGCCGTTTTTACCGGTTACCGTCCGAGTCAGGAAACATTTTACTCGTTTTCTCCGTCACCGGAAACATTTTATCGGCTTTTGCCCGAGTGAGGAAACATTTTAACCCCATTTTCCGGTTTTTGCCTGCGTCAGGAAACATTTTGATACCTTGTGCGAGTAAGGGAACATATCAACAAACTAAAATACGGGTTTTGTCAATTGACAGAGCGAACTGAGATTTATTACTCATCTTGGGATTATGAAATATCAATTCTCAGAAATATAACGTTTATTTTTTCCTGGTATAATATGTTCTCGTATATTTTACCTCTTCACCAAATGTTTCCCCTATCATAACATCAAACTCAGCAACATCAAACTCTGGGAAAAATGTATCTCCATCTTCAACGATTAGTTCCACTTCTGTGATATACATTTTATCTACTAACGACAATGCTTCCTTAAACAATCCATATCCACCAGCTATATATACATCTTGTCCTTTAGCTAATAGCAAGGCATCTTCTAATGATTTAGCTGAGACCAAATTATCCCCTTGATACTCTGTAGTGGTTGAAACAACAATATTCATCCTATTAGGCAATGGACGACCAATTTCTTCATAAGATTTTCGCCCCATAATAACCACATTACCTGTTGTTAATTCTCTAAACTGCCTTTGCTCTCCTTTTATTTTCCAAGGTATATTGCCATTCTTACCTATCACATTATTTTTTGACCTTGCAACAATCAAACTTATCATATAATTCATCCTCTATAAATGCCAATTTCTTAGTTACTACTCATCCAGCATAAGCTTACCTTTTTTTGCTTTATTTCTGAGTCTTTCCATCTGTTCTTTTTCTATTTGTTGGATACTCTTTTCAGGAGTCGGCAAATCTTCTGGCATCGTACCTCCAATTTTTTCAATTGCAGTTCTAACCTCTTTACCAACATTATAATGGACTGATGTTGCTTGCTCTGCTCCCTGTACTTTATCTTTTCTTAACTTTTCCTCTGTCTGCGATATTCTAAACAAATTAGCAATCAGTTCCGTGCTTCCCATGTAATCAAGTATTTTCTGCCCTACTTCTAATTGCTTTTTTGCATGAATATCATCAACATCCAATCCTCCATACAATCCCATATATCCAGCATTTTGAAATATAGCAAATTCCTCATTTGTTATAACACCAGCATTATGCGCTGTTTCAGCTAACATCTGATTCCATTGCTTAATATCGCCTCTAACAACAAGTCTTCTATTGTCTTCATCAAGTTCGTTGAAATGATCTGCCACTTCTTGGCGGTAGGTCTGAATTGCAAAATAGGTTTGCCCTAATGCGATAACTTCCTTTCGCGGATCTCCATTTTGAACAATTAAATAACAAGCATACCTAGATAATTCATAATCCTTTGTAGGTTTTGTAGTTGCTCCTGCTTCTACGATTTTGCTGACCTCAGCAAAATCGGCTTCTACACTATGTCCGCTATTTTCACAGGCAATCATAGCACGCTTAATAACCTTATCAAAATTTCTCCATTGAACATATTCGAGCGTAGGACCAAGTTCTCTAGCGCTCCAATATTCACTTCCATCCTCTCGAATGTGTTTTATATCTTCAAATCTTTTATATTCAATTGCTTTTAATTCACTCATTCTCAACCTCCTTAGTAATCATCCATATTATTAATTCATCACTAGTCCTAATTACTTTATTAAATTCGTTTTTTCCGAATTATCTCGATCAAAAATCAATAATAAATTATGATTTGTTTCTGCTTTCATCTTTTCTTCGGAGCCGGAAGCTCTTTATACATAGCCTGCAACAGTTCTTTCAAAAGATCTCTATTATCTACATCTTCTACAAG
>JAGHSE010000018.1 GCA_018066015.1 Candidatus Colivivens equi | reverse complement strand
CTCGATGTCGGCTCGTCACATCCTGGGGCTGGAGAAGGTCCCAAGGGTTGGGCTGTTCGCCCATTAAAGTGGCACGCGAGCTGGGTTCAGAACGTCGTGAGACAGTTCGGTCTCTATCTATCGTGGGCGCATGAGATTTGCGCGGCTCTGGCACTAGTACGAGAGGACCGTGCCGGACTGACCTCTGGTCTGCCAGCTGTGCCGCCAGGTGCACCGCTGGGTATCTAAGTCGGGATCGGATAAGCGCTGAAGGCATCTAAGCGCGAAGCCGGCCGCAAGATGAGATCTCACAGGGTCGTCGTAGACTACGACGTTGATAGGGTGCAGGTGTAAAGGTGGCGACGCCAAAGCCGAGCACTACTAATAGCCCGTCAGCTTTGCCGCTTGTCAGCGTTGACAGGCGCATACAATGGAGTGACACATAAGCAAGTAATCTCTTCGACACTCTTTCTTCTTTCCAGTAAGTCAATAAACCGATAATGAAATACTCAGGTGGCTTTAGCCTTGGGGTCCCACCTCTTCCCATCCCGAACAGAGAAGTTAAGCCCAAGCGCGCCGATGGTACTGCACCGCAATGTGGGAGAGTAGGTCGCCGCCTCTTTTCAGAGACACTTTCAGCAGAAATGTTGAGAGTGTCTTTTTTTGATTATATCACGAATTACTTTTTTCTTTATTTATTTGGTAGTATAGAATAAAGTTTGTAAATTTGTCGTGCAAATCGCAATATGGTATTATTTTTTTATCATCACTAAAAACATACACTTATGGCAGATAACAAGTACATTAGATTCGACTGGGCAGCAAAGAGAATTCTTCGCGACAAAGAGAACTTCAGTATATTGGAAGGATTGGTTTCTGTTCTTCTTGGTGAAACTGTCAGAATAGTTGAAATCCTTGAAAGCGAAAGCAACCAGTTTGATGCTTCTGATAAATTCAATAGGGTTGATATAAAAGCAAGAAACAGCAATGATGAAATTATCATTGTTGAAATACAATTAACTCGTGAGTTGTACTATCTTGAACGAATCCTTTATGGAGTTGCGAAGGCTATAACAGAACACATCCATCTCGGAGACAAATATGATCAGGTAAAGAAAGTATATTCCATTAGTATCCTATATTTCGATCTTGGTAAGGGCGAAGACTACGTGTATAGAGGTCAGACTTCTTTTAGGGGTCTTACCAAGAATGATACCCTTCAAATCACAACCAAGGAGAAGGATGTTATTAATATGAAGGCACCAGAAGAAGTATTCCCAGAATACTATCTTATCAGGGTTAATGCCTTTAATAAGATAGCAGAGAATCATCTTGAAGAGTGGATAAAGTATCTTAAGGATGGTGAAATTGATGAATATACGACTGCTCCTGGACTTAAGGAAGCAAGACGTAAACTTGAGTACATGTCTATGAACGCAGCTGATAAACTTGCTTATGACGAGCATATTAATGCAGTGATGATCCAGAATGATGTCATAAGCACAGCCATGAAGGAAGGACGTGCAGAAGGACGTGCAGAAGGACGTGCAGAAGGACGTGCAGAGGGTCGTGCAGAAGGACGTGCAGAAGGGCGTGCTGAAGGCGAGAGAATTAGAGCAATCAACAATGCCAAGCAAATGCTGGCAGACAAAATGCCAATAGAATTAGTGGCAAAATATTCAGGTCTCACTATCGAAGAGGTAGAGGCTCTTGTATAGGATAAAACGCGCTGAACTGTCATCCGCGAAATCTGCGTCCATAAATAACCCTATCCGAAAAGGTTTATCTTCGGTTTATCGCCTTAGGATTGATGTTAACCCGAAGGGGGATGATAAAGGTGGGTGAAAATATCTGAGGCTTGCCTCAAGGAGATTTTCAGGCAGCTTCAGCATCGATGTTCGATAGAGACATTTGCATCAATCCTAAGGTGTTTATTTTGGTTTTTGTTGCTCTTCTTCAATGTATGAAAACATAGAAAATTCCTTTTCTAATCGACCAATTCTTGTTCGAAATCTCCCAAGAATTGACATAGTCACTATAAAAACACTAAAAATCACCACTTCTTTACTTTAGAATTTGATACAATCAATATTATTTATGTAACATGCGGACGTATGTAACGCATACACAAGGATTTGTAATATTTACCATTTTGAGTTTTTGGAGAAAAATTTGTACCTTTGCACCACGAAAATTAACATGACAGGACGCAATATGGCCTGTCTATTGCCATTTGTGTACTTACGAGTATTAATTCAATCATATTCTGAAATGAAAATTAAACAACAATCAAATTATATGGAAAAAATTAAATTTAGAAAAAACCATCGGGCGAGGATGGTGATGCTACTGGTTTTGATGCTGGTAGGAGTTAGTGCGTCGTGGGGACAGACAACTTACGGCAAGGTAGAATTTACGAAAACTCCAACTACTGCGGGATGGACAACTCAAACCGATCAGGGAACGGTGAAGGTTTGGACGCACGAGGAGGGTGATCTTGGTGGCAATACAACTATTGACAGCAAGTTATTCATCAAACTTAATAGTACGGGATTTGTCAAAATCCGTGTTGCCAAGGGTACTGTCTTTGCTGGAGATATTCTTCGAGTAGAGGTGGGACATTTTTATGATAATACAGATGCTGCCACTCTTGGATTTAAGGTCAATGGATCAGGTGGATCTGTCTATAAATCAAATGTGACAGACCGCAATATCTACTCATTGGATTATGTTCTTAAAGCAGAAGACATCAATATAGATACTGATGATTCTAATTATGATTTCATTCAGTTTAATCGAGGAGATACTTGGGGCGGTTGCGCATATCACAGCGTGGAGATTTTAAGATACACACGCCACACCGTAACTTGGGATGATTCAAATATACCTTCGGGTTGTGATGCATGGTTTACCATTGAAGGTGATGCTAATCAGTACAGAGCGACAAAAACAGATGTGCTTGATGGTGCAAGCGTAACCTTTCATGGTACGGATACAGGCAATGACACTAAGATGATTAATGGATGGAACAACCCTGGTGGTGACTATTGGGGGTGGGGATCAACAAAGACTGTGACAGTGAATAGTAATATCTCTGTTAAGCCTGACTTCCAAGACTGTATTCTCCTTAAGCTTACTACCTCTCCTGCTGAAGGTGGTACAGCTACTGTAACTGTTAATGGTAACGATGCGAATGGAAAGAAATTCTTCCAAAGTGTAAAACCTACATTCACAGCGAGTGTTAATACTGCTTCAGGTTATTCCTTTGATGGTTGGTATGATGGAAGTGCAAAGGTTTCTTCTGATATTTCTTACAATGCAGACTTCTCTGGAGGTGCGATGGTAAAGAATATCGTTGCAAAGTTCAAAGCAAGCACTCCTACACACAAGAATACTCCAAAGCCAACTTGTGGTGGTATGTATTTCAACCAAAGTTATCTTGAAAAGGGTGCTAACATAGAATCATTTGAAATTAGCGGTGGAAAGGCACATATTCAAACAAGTACATCTCAGGTTGGCTATGTAAGTTTCTTCTTTGAAACCCCTATCAACCTTACAGAAATCAACAAATGGACTGTAGGTTGTGAAAATGCTTCATCTATAGTAGATTATGTTGCATTCTGCAAAGAAGGAAACATAATCAACAGAACTGGTGGACAAATGATTTTCAATAATAATGCTAATGACAGAATTCTTGATAATCAATATAAAGAATTCCTTACTTCTGTTGACGAGATCCGAATAGGTTTCAAACCAAACACTACTACAACAATTGATTACTTCTATCTTGACATCAAGCACAACCTTGCAAGCAAGAAACCTGTCCTCGTTAGTCCTACCGCTACCGAAATGAGTATTTTCACGGATGAGACTCTGCAGCTTCGCATCTCAGATATTCATGGTTTCTGGCGTGAGTTTACTGATGACACATACACCACTCCAAAATTTGATCATATCGGACACGATTCAAATGGACAAGCAGAGTGGAAATCTTCATACGACATATCAAATCTTCCTGTTGGACATTACTATTTCGGTATTAAGGACGAAGGTACTTGTGCTATCGGCAATCATCATGAAACAGACCTTGTAACGGTTCACGTGAATGTTAGACAAGCTATCCACTCTATCAACGTAAATGGTACAACTCGTCATTATGACGTTTATGCTCCTGCTGGTATCTCTGGTACAGTCGGCGTAGTAGTATCTCTCCACGGTGCAAGCAACGATTACGATAATGGTCGTGTTGACTTCAATGACATAGCTTATGCAAACAAGGACAACAACGATAAGAAGTTCGTTGTTGTTTACCCTCGTGGACTCATGCGTCAGCTTCGTGGCACAGAGCGTGGTTGGGAAACATACACAGAAGACAATACAGAAGATGTTGACTTCTTCAAGGCTATTGTAAATAATCTCAATCAGGAGTTCAATGGTCAGTTCTCTATTGACTATAACCGTATCTACCTCGCAGGTTTCTCTAACGGTGGTATGATGGCTTACAAGGCTGCTCATCAGGCAGGTGACTTCTTCAAGGCATTTGCTTCTGTTGGTGGCTATCCTGTAAACGAGTCACACCTCTTCCATGCTGGTAAGCAGCCAACTCCATTTATCCATATTCAGGGTAAGGCAGATGGTATCTTCCCTAATAGCACATATCCATTGGATGTCATCGCTCACAATATGGTATATCGTAACGGTGCGAAGTTCAACCCATGGACAGCAGATGAATATGAAAAGCAGGATGGTGGAATGATCACATCTCCAAAAGATGGTGAAAACAAAGATATCATTGAAAAAGACTGTCATGCTGCTTTGCCTGGTGGTGCTGCTTATTATATGTATAAGGTGGCAGGCATGGGTCACACATGGACATACGATTGGGACAATGATGTAAATCATACTGATGATGTCGCAGCTACAATATGGAAATTCTTCAATAAGGAAGGAATTGTGAATGCTGTTGATCCAACTTTGAAGTTTAGATTTGATGATTCTTCATTTTGGAGTCAGGCTAGTGGTGTTGGTTTCGATAATGTAAACTCTGGAACATCAGTTCTTTCTTATGGTGGTAGAACCAAGACTGATAATGCAGGTGCTACATACGACAAAGACTCTAACAATAAGAACCTTTATCATACTCTCCAGTTTGATGGTGGTACCTTTGGTGCTCCTCACTATATGAAGCTTCAGGTATATACCGAATTAGCTCAGACAGAAGATCCTAACCAGTACTTCGTTGTAGAACTTACTAAAACTGGTGATTCAAAGCCTGTATTCCGTAAGCGTTATCAGGCAGGACGTGGTGAAAAGCCTCTTTATATCAACTTCACAGCTCAATCATACTTCAACGAATATAAGCTTACAATCACAAAGAGTAGTTCAGACCTTGTAGTGACGGTTAAAGGCGTAGAATTCCACTCTGGTAAGTGTCAGGATGTAGGTGCTGAGGAGAACCCTGTATTCTTCCAGGACGTTGCATCTGTACTTATGGGTATGAATCCTATCTATCAGCCTGTATATGACCAGAGCTTTGACGCTCTTGCTAAGGAGTATCTTCCTATAGCAGATATCCCTGTTCATGATAAGAATGTGTCGGTAGATAATAGAATACTTGCAGATGACCTTCATTATACAAATGATGGAAATACTATAAAATTGTATGAAGGTGAGAATCCAGTGCTGCACTCTACATTGGTTGAATCTTGGGATGCAGATGGTAAGGCAACTGTAACAAGAAACCAGGTATTCAATCTTGCACATAGTGGTAAGACTGATGAGGATACTGAACACAAGCTTAAGAATGCGTTCATCGTAATTCCTGTTGATGAAACTTATACTGTTGACAAAACGAAGGGTATCAACATCAGTGAGCATGGTATAGCGAATATGCCAGCATACGTTAATGGTGGCGTTGATGATTTCCCTTCTCATGGTATGATTGCATTCAAGGTACAGGGTACTGTTGACTTTACATTACTTGCAGTTAATGATATTGAATATGATTGGGCAAACGTAGAGCCTTCTCGTAGATTGCTTAAAGTGTACTATGTCAACGACCAGATGGATGGGAAACCACAATGGTTAAAGGATTGGAATTTCTTCGGTGAACGTACTGAACAAAATCATGGAGGTCTCAATACTCTTGATTTCCCTATTCGTCTTCCACAGCTTGGTAAGGATGGTACATGTACTGTGTTTATAACTTATGAAGGTAATGGTGGTGTAGATAATGCTGAAGACCACGATAAGATTTGGTTTAAGGGTGTCGTATTCCATCGTCCAGACCTTAAGGTTACTATTGGTCGTACAGATGAATTATATAAAGATAAGTATTATGATGATTCTGAAAAACCAAAGGATCAACGAGAGCATAACACATTCTGCACTCACTACGGTGTGAACAAGCCATACGTATGGTCGTTCCAAAATGTAGGATTCAAAAACGATAAGACTGCTGACTTGGGTCTTAAGAAGATCAACGAAAAGGATGGTCGTACTTATGTTTGCGGTACTCACGCAGATGAAAAAGACCACTTGCTCGTTTACAGCGACATCAACAGCTCTGACAATAACGATAAGGTACAGTTTGATGGTCGTGTAGCAGGTCAGGAGCACATTGAGTTCCGTAATGCGTCTAAGTACAATATTCCAGATGGAAACTTAGCTGGTCGTAATGTATTCGATCCTATTCAGGCAAATGGTTTGAAGGTTAACGTAACAGGTTCTGGTTGGTTTAAGATTAGATGTTCTGCTCCTAATGGTCCTGTGAACATGAAGGTTTATAGCTCTACTAACTATGGTCCTTCATACATCAACCTTCTCCGTGAGTTCAGAGTTGAAAAGACTGCATCAGAGACCGACTGGCAGGAATATACAGTTTATCTTAAGGGACATATTAATCGTATAGCAGAAAAAGAAAAGCCTGCTGACCAAAGACGAGCTCAGGAAGGTTTCTGGGATGGTGATCCTGCTAATGCTTGGGACGAACAAGAGAAGGCTGAAGAAGTCCTTCGTATGTCTCTCTTCGTAGTTTATGATGAAATTGATGGTGAAACTTATCCAGATGAGGATGGTAATCACCCTCAGCTCAACATTCATGAGCTCTCATGGCTCAACGAGAAACCTGCTGACTATGTATTCCAGCGTGAGGAAGATCCTAAGCTCCTTACTACATGGCAGGAAATCAAGCGTAAGGGCAAGACTGTTCTCTGGTGGAAGGCTGGCAATGATAGTGCAGAAGAGGAAGACCCAAATTATGTTAAGGATGGAGTTTCTATACTCGCTGAGAATACATACAATCGTTTAGGCCAGTTTACATCTAAACTTGAAGATACTTCACACAATAACATAGGTGAGAAATCTCCAGAGGATTATGCTTCAACAACAACGACAGCCGATTCTTACAAAGCATATTGGGATATTGCCGCCCCAGCAACTCGCAAGGCTCATACAGAGGCTGCATACGGAGGAAAGAAACCTACAGATGCAACAAATGAGCAGAATCAATATAATAAAGGTTCCCACAACACAGAATTTGATATTCCAGTATCAGGTTCATTCATTCGTCTCTGTGTAATGCAGAATACATACGTTGTTGCTCACATTCTTCCTGGTCATAACGGTAGTGTTTACGTTCTCGATGAGACAGGTAACCCTATACCTTACAAGCCAAATGGCGCAGACCTTAATGATGAAGCAAAGAAGTTAGGTTATGTGTCTAAGTTAACTAATGCCAATGTTAGTAGTACAAATTGTACTGCCAATTCAGAGAATGGTGGTACAATACGTATCGACTTCACCGCAAACGCAGGCAAGGAGTACTTTATTGTAGGTAATGGTTCTGAAATATCTCTCGCTCGTCTTGAGGTTGTGGATGATCAATATAGTCCAAACAAAGGTAGTCAGCTCTCACTTAGAGATAATGAAAATAATAGTTCTACCATCAATACAACCTACACCGATGCTACGAATTATAATACATTCTACAGATCTGCAACTCTCACGCGTACATTCGCACAAGATGTATGGGCATCCCTTGTACTTCCATTCTCTGTAAATGAGCAGATGTTTAAGAAAATCTTTGGCGAAAATGCTAAGTGTCTCCACTTTACGAATGTGGATAAGGAGACTAATACGGTTAGGTTTACTCATCACTATTATAATATGATAGTAGCAGGTCGTCCTGTATTCGTTCGCCCAGATCA
>JAGHSE010000107.1 GCA_018066015.1 Candidatus Colivivens equi | reverse complement strand
TAGTGTCAGTATTTTATAATTTATACAAAAAGAGGTCGTGCCAGTTTGACACGACCTTGAATTTCTATTATATGTAGGGATTTTTACTTGTTGTATTTCTTATATTGTGCTGCCTTAGCAGTGTTTTGGGTGTTGTTATATATTGCATAGAGAGGATAGCCCCATATATCTTCACGGTCAGGTGCTATATCGTGAGCATGTTCGTATGCTTCGATTGCTTGTGCATAGTATTTCTTACTAAGTTCTTTGTTGCTAGCATTGTTCTGTGCAAGCATCCATGCTGAGTTTCCCACACCAGCCCAAGCATCAACGCTTTCAGGTGAATGCTGAGTTGCTTCTGTAAACGCTTGGATGGCTTTGTCAAGATTTCTCTGCTGGTAGTAGATGGCTCCTCTTTGATAATATCCATAATCCTTGTCGGGGAAATTAGCAATGAGTTTGTCAGCTAATTTGAGAGCCTCGTCCCAGTTTTGATTATTCATCTCAAAGTTGAGTAGATTAGTGAGAAATGCTGGTTCTTCTGGATATTCAGCAACACCCTTGCGACACATTTCTGCCCATTTAGTCATATTACCTTGATCGTGATAAATTTGCATTATCTGTATGCATACAGCCTGGCCGTTCTTCTTTGAAGGCATAGCTTTTTCAAGATAAGAAATAATTTTAGCTGTGTCAGCAGGAGTTTTTGCCTCTGGTATAAGACACATGGCATAAAAGAGATTGGCATCGTACTGCATGGTATCAGTCTCGTGATAGTTGCATTCTCTAAACAGAGGTGCATCAAAAGTGCTGAAATATACGTCAAGATAGTGCATAGCCTGTTTTGGGTTCTTCTCCATAAGCATATTTCCTGCAATGAGTAAGTTGTCGCGTGGAGCTTTTGCATTCATTAATGCATAGTCATGATTCTTCTTTGCTTCTTCAGGGTTGACAAACTTAGGCATATGTTTGCCATCAAACTTTGGAGGCACGCTACTGATGGAGTCCATCTTAGAGAAATAGGAAACTATCCTTTCTTGATTGTCAAAAAATGCATTAACATCAGCGAACTGTCCATTGTTAGCAGTTCGGTCGTTGAGCATCTTGTTCATGTAGAACACCTGGCAACGTCCTGCTGTGGACCACGTGTCAACGCCACCATTAGTAATAGGATCTTCCATACAGTTCTGAAGTAATTCCCAAGCCTGGTCAATCTTTGTATAATCCAAAGTTTTGGATGCACCTGTCTTTAGTTCGTTTACAGCTTTGTCAAGTAAAGTCTGTGCTTTCTTTAAATCTGTCTTTGCTGTAGATTTCTTAGGTTTCTGTGCGTATGCACATACCGAGAGCAAAAGTGCTAACGATAAAAATAAAATTTTTTTCATAAAAGGTAATTTTGTTTATGGTTTATGATTTATAGTTTATGAAGTTGTCTTTGTCATTGACGTTGGATAAAGTCACTCTGAGTTCTATGCTGTTTTGATGTTTGGCATTTCAAGCCCGTAATTATTCTTCTTATCTACTGCTTTAAGATAGATTGCGAAGAGTAAAGCAATGACTCCGAAACTTGCGAATACAATCAACGGAATAGTATAATCGTATGGTATAAATTCTGCATTAGCTGCCTTTGCTGCAATGACAGCAGGATTATCAAGGTTGGTATTGGTAAGAAGAGAACCGATCAACATCGGAACAAAACAAAGTCCAAAATTTTGCACCCAGAATATGAGGCAATATGCGCTACCCAATACTTTCTTGTCAATAATCTTAGGAACACTAGGCCAAAGCGCAGCAGGAACGAGTGCGAATGATATGCCGAGCAATACGATTGTAGAGTATGCTAGAAGTGCGCTCTTGGTTACAGGGAGGAGGAATGCAAAGATGAGGTGGCAGCATATAAGAAGTAGTGCCCCCCAAATGAGCATTGTGGCACCTTTGCCTTTGTGGTCAAGATAAGTTCCGAGGAAAGGAGTGATAATAGCTGCACCAATAGGGAACCAGCGAAAAATATTAGCAGCAGCTTCAGGACTGATACCATCAAGATTACATTGTAACATGTTGGCACCATAACGCTGGAATGGGAATATTGCACTGTAATAAAGTACACAGAGAAGTGCTACAATCCAAAATGCCTTGCTTGAAAGAATATTAGTGACATCACTCATCTTGAATTCTTCTTCAGATTCTTCAGTAGCGGTAGCTCCGATTTGTTTGTCAAGAGTCTTATCCATAAATGTAAATACAATGAACGTGATAAGACCAATGAGGAGGAGAACAGTGCAGAATGCTAACGGAGCTACGACAGTACCAAATTTTGATGCGATAATAGGAGAAATTGAGAAGACTGTGAATACGCCTACACGTGCAAGTGCCATTTCAATACCCATTGCAAGTGCCATTTCCTTACCATCAAACCATTTTGCAATGGCTTTTGATACTGTAGTCCCAGCCATTTCACATCCACATCCGAAGAACATGAATCCGAATGCAGCAAGTTTTGCACTGGCTGGCATGCTTACCCACCACGATCCTAACCATGTAGCAAAGGTTGTAGTTTGAAACCAATCAGTAATTGCGATAAACTTAATTATTGCTCCAAGTACCATTAGCGATGCTGACAAGGTACCAGTAAATCTGACTCCCATCTTATCGAGGATAAATCCAGCAATAATGAGGAAACCGCAAACATTAAGGATGTACTCTCCAGCTGCGTATGTACCGAATACATCTGGGTTCCAACCTCTTTCTTTTTCAATAAGTGCTTGAATTGGTGACATTACATCTACAAACATGTAGGCAAAGAACATCATTAAGGCAATTAGCACGAGAGCTGTCCAGCGAGCCCATGCTTTGTCATTTAGTTTTTGTTGAATTAATTGTGTCATTGTTTTATTGGTATATGGTTTATAGTTTATGTTTTTTTTGGACTAGTAGTTCTATCAGCTCTAGCGGTTTTAGCAGTTTTAGATTACTTAGAATAATATTTTACTCGGCGCCCTCTGGCGCTGTCGTTGTTGCTTAGACGTTAATTTATTTCAAGTATTTCTCAAGCCAAGCAAAAAATGTTCTCTGCCACAATATTCCATTTTGTGGTTTTAGTACCCAATGGTTTTCTTCTGGGAAATCAAGTAATTGTGCCTCAATGCCTCTGTAACGAGCTGCATTGAATGCTGCCATTGCCTGTGAATCCACAATACGATAATCTCGTCCACCATGAATACAGAGAATAGGTGTGTCCCACTTATCAACAAAAAGATGTGGAGAATTAGCATAAGTACGGCGAATTTCTTCTCTGTCCTTGTGCCAAGGTGCTCCACCAAGGTCCCAATTTGTGAACCACGCTTCTTCCGTCTCAGCGTATTGCTGCTCAAGGTTATAAATACCATCATGTGCTATGAAAGCCTTGAAACGCTTATTGTGGTGTCCAGCCAACCAGTAAGCGCTATACCCGCCGAAACTTGCACCTACACATCCTAGTTTATCTTTGTTGACATAAGGTAAGTTGTTTACTGCATCGTCAATAGCCGTAAGAAGGTCATCCATACAGTGTCCACCATAGTTCGTACTGATTTCTTCATTCCAAGCACTACCAAATCCAGGTAGTCCACGACGGTTTGGTGCGACGATGACATAGTCATTGGCTGCCATAATCATGAGATTCCAGCGATAACTCCAGAATTGACTTACAGGACTTTGTGGACCGCCTTCGCAGAATAGTAGGGTAGGGTATTTTTTATTTTTATTGAAATGTGGAGGAAGAATAATCCACGAAAGCATATCCTTGCCGTCAACAGTCTTGACCCAGCGAGGTTCTACAGAACCCCAATCAACTTGTGATTTTATTTCTTTGTTTTCATCTGTGAGTTGAGTAAGTTGGCGAGTCTTAATATCAAGTGCAAAGAGGTCAGTAGGTTCACACATAGACTGACGTCCGCAGATGAGTCTGCCATCACAGAACTGAACACCAGTATAGTCGTATTGGCCTTCAGTAAGTTTTGTTACCTTTCCTTTTAAGTTAGTAGAATAAACATGAATTTCGCCATGCCAAACACCTATGAAATATAGGGATTTATTATCAACATCCCAACAGAATCCTTCTACATTGCTATCAAAATCCTCAGTAACATAAGTTTTTTCTCCATTTTTGAGATTGAGGATACACAGCCTGTTGCGATCACTTTCGTAGCCATCGTGTTTCATGCTCTGCCAAGCAATGTATTTGCCATCAGGAGAAAATTGAGGATTGATGTCGTAACCTACATTGAGGTCACTTGTCTGATGATTAACGGCTTGGTCTTTGAGTGAAAGTGTGTAATCTACTTTAGGACGCGTATAACCATCAGGTTTGCAGAGATTCTTTGTAGTATGGTCTGCAAGTGAATAAAGGAATATATCAGAGTCGGTACTTGTGGCATAATCCAAACCCGTCAGTTTGCGACAAGTATATGCGATTTGTTTGGAATCAGGACTCCAACACAATTGCTCAATGCCTCCAAATGGTTTCATAGGACATTCGTATGGCTCATCAGCGAGAATATCAGTTTCAATACCAATTTTATTGCCGTCAAAGTCAGCTACGAATGGATGAGGAATAGTTTTTACCCATTCATCCCAGTGGCGATACATAACTTCAGTCACTAAATGCGCATTGGATTTTGGCAAATCTGAATATGCAGGTTGTATGGAGGGTATTTGATGAATGAGGATGACTTTTGTGCCATCAGGAGAGAACTGGTAGTCGTCAATGTCTGTTTTGCAAAAGCTAATTTGGCATCGGTCGGTACCATCAGTTTTCATTATCCAAAGTTGTGACATACCATCCTTGTCGGTAGCAAGGAATGTAATATGCGTTCCGTCTGCAGTGAACTTAGGTGCTTGTTCGCTTGCTGATGAGGATGTAAGGTTTTTGTTGTTGATTTTAATGACAGTATGGCTTTTGTTTTGTTCTACATCATAGTAACTTACGTTATAAACTATATTCTTACCATTTGCGTCATAACTGCCAATACGTCCCATCTTCCAAAGAAGTTCGGGGGTAAATTGTCGTGCTTGTATCATAGTCATTACAACCAGCCAACAACTCATGGCTAATAGAAGTTTCTTCATATTTGATTATTTTCTTTGTTGTTCCGCTTTTTGCTTTTCAAGTAATTCTTGCTGACGCTTTGCCATTTCTTGCATACGCTCCATCATGGATGATGTGCGACGTGAAGTACTATTATTTTTCATGCGTTCTGCATGGCGTTTTTCAAGTTGAGCGAGCAATTTGTTGTCATCTGTACTCTTACGAAGATACCACATCATAATTACAGAAAGAATAGTGGATAGGAAATAATAGTAGTTGAGTCCTGATGAGTAACCATTGAATGAGAAGAAGAAAATGATAGGCATGATATAATACACCCATTTCATCATTTTCATGGTTTGCTCTTGCTCTGGTGACATGGCTGAATCTTGTTGTTGTTTCATTGTAATGAGTGTACTGAGTACAGTAGATATTGCCCAAAGAAGACAGAATAGACTCAGGTGGTCTCCAATACCCCAAATTGATGTGTTCCAACTTATGAGATCGTCAAATGCTGAAAGGTCATTTGCCCAAAGAAATGATTGTCCACGTAATTCGATTGCGTTTGGAATGAAATTGAAGAGAGCAATCCAGATAGGCATCTGTATAAGCATAGGCAAACACCCACCAGCAGGGTTGACACCATATTCAGAGTAGAGTTTCATTGTCTCTTGTTGTTTTATCATAGCATCTTCCTTATTAGGATATTTCTTTGCTATTTCCTCCATCTTAGGTTTTAATACCCTCATACGAGCACTTGAGAGATATGATTTTCTCATAAGAGGATAAACAGCAAACTTAATAATGAGGGTTAGGAGAGTGAGTACAATACCCATATTGATGCCCCAACTTGTCATCCAGTCAAATAGATAAAGCATGAAGAACCGATTTATATATTTGATAAGAGGCCACCCGAGATACACCAAACTTTGAAGGTCAAGGTTTTTGTCGGATTGTAACAATTCTTCGTTTTCCTTGAGAGTGGAGAATTTATTTGGTCCAAGATACATCTTCAGAGCTGTAGGAGAGTCTCCTGAAGGGTCAAATGCAGTTGTAAGGTGTGTCTCGTATGTCTTGAGATAACCTAATTGCTTTGCTTCTTCCTTGGTGAATTGTTTTGATGACATCAATGTTGGAGTAAAGTTGTCATCAGCTATAATGATTTGAGCAAAGAATTGATTTTTGAATGAAATCCACTGAAGATTGCCTTCAAACTCCTTCTCCTCCTTATCACCGCCCATTGTACTAAGTTCGTCAGTATCGTCATCTGTGGTACGATAAGTTATTGTGCTATAACGATTTTCAAAGTCAAAACCGCGTTCTTGTTGTTTGAGACGTTCAGTCCATTCTATATCTAGAGTCCTTGTTTTTGATGGAAAGAACCCCTCCAAACCATCAGCTGAAATAGTCATCTCAACAAGATATGAATTAGGAATCAGAGAGTATTCAATATTGAGATTTCCAGAACCTACAGGGAGTTGCATAGTAACATTACTCGTCTGTTTATTTATAGGTGTAAAATACAAGTCCTTCGTGATGATGTTGTCTTCTTTGCCGTCAAGTAGCAAACTTAATTGGGAGTCATGCTCGTCAAATAAAACTACTTGTCCCCCTTGTTGATTCTTATAAGTAGGATCTTTGAGTTCTGCTTTACATATCTGGCCACCCTTATTGTCAATTGTGAGGGTAAGCAGTTCGTTTTCAATGACAGTCTTTCCCTCATTTTTCTGACGTGCAACAAAGAGTGCATTAGTGGAATCACTCATTTGAGCGATTTCTTTTCTTGCTTTCTTTTCCGCCTGAAGACTTTCTGCCTTTTGCTTTTCTTGTTCTATTTTTTGATTGATGACAGCTTCTTTTTGTTGTTCAATGGCGAGTTCCTTTCTACGGTAACCATCGTAAGTCATGTAACGAAACACGACAAGAGCCATGAGAATAAACCCAAATATTGATTTTTTGTCCATTTGTATTATGTATGAATTGATTTGTTCTAATATATACAAAACCTGCCTGCTTGAGACAAATTACTCGTGAATAGTTGCTTTAATGAATTGTAAGAATAGTGGATTAGGGTTGAGAACCGTACTGCCGTATTCTGGATGAAACTCCACCCCCACATACCATTTGCATGAAGGTACTTCGGCAATTTCAATGAGTCCGCTTTCGGGATTGATGCCTGTAAACTTCATCCCGGCAAGTTCAAAATCTGTTTTGAATTTGTTATTGAATTCAAAGTGATGATGGTGTCTGCCTGAAATAAGTTCTGAGTTATAGGCTTCAAAAGCTTTGGTGCCTTTTTCAATTTGGCAGTTGAATGTACCTTTTCGTAGTGTACTATCAATACCCAGTATGGACTTTGCTTCATCTAAATTGTCAATGACACAATGTTTTGTACAAGGGTCAAATTCACTAGAATTGGCATCTTTGAGTCCTACAACATTACGAGCAAATTCTACGAGCATCATTTGCATACCCAAACAAATTCCAAATGTAGGAATATTGTGTTCGCGGCAATACTTAGCTGCAACAATCTTACCCTCAAAACCACGAGGACCATTACCTGGACCGATAACTACACCATCCATTCCTGCTAAAGCAGTTTCAATGTTATCGTCTGTAAGTTGGTCTGAGAGTATGAAGTGTGTCTTCACCTTATGGTCATTATAAGTGCCTGCTTGTTGGAGGGCTTCAAGTATAGATTTATATGCGTCTTGGAGGGCATATTTCCCAACCAAACCAATATTGACGATTTTAGAAGCTTTGGCTCTTCTGTCTAGAAACGTTTTCCACGGACCAAGACTAGGAGTTTCGCCTATTTCCATACCTAATTTGCGCAGGATGGCTCTATCCAAACCCTGTTCTTGCATTTGGATAGGGACTTCATAGATTGTAGGCAAGTCAATGCTTTGTACAACACAATCAGTATCAACATTACAAAAACTTGCAACTTTTGCACAGAGGTCAGACTCAAGCTGATGTTCGGTACGAAGAACTAATATGTCAGGTTGAATACCTTGGCGTTGCAATTCTTTGACAGAATGTTGAGTTGGTTTAGTTTTCAGCTCTCCTGCAGCGCTTAGATATGGCACATATGTGAGGTGTACATTCACAGCATTACTTATACCTATTTCTCTACGATATTGTCGTATTGCCTCAAGAAATGGCAAGCCTTCAATGTCGCCTACTGTTCCTCCGATTTCTGTGATGATGAAGTCGTAATTACCTTTCATGTTAAGCACATTTAATTGGTGCTTGATTTCATTGGTAATATGTGGCACGACTTGAATAGTCTTGCCACGATAATCGCCACGACGTTCTCTGTCAATGACACTTTGATAGATTCTTCCAGTAGTAATATTATTATTCCTTGTAACTTGGATGTCAGTGAATCGTTCGTAATGTCCTAAATCCAAATCGCCTTGATGACCATCAATGGTGATGTAGCTCTCACCATGTTCATTTGGATTGAGAGAACCAGAATCTACATTTATGTAGGGATCAAACTTCTGAATAGTGATGTTGTAGCCTCGTGCTTGAAGCAGTTTGCCTATTGAGGATGAGATAATCCCCTTTCCAAGACTGCTTGCTACTCCTCCAGTTACGAATATATATTTTGTTGCCATTATGTTATTAGTTACTCAATCCGAAATAGTGGTAAAATTTATATTGATTTCATTGATGCGTAAATTGAAAATTTCGGATAGATGATATTATTATTGTCCTCAGTTCAATATTTATTTATCTAATTGAATAGCAAGTTTTAGTTCATCAAGTTGTTTTTGGTCAATCTGTGATGGTGCATCAAGCATAACATCGCGTCCGCTATTATTCTTTGGGAACGCAATACAATCGCGGATAGAATCAAGACCAGCTAAAATACTTACCCAACGATCCAATCCGTAAGCTAGTCCTCCGTGAGGTGGTGCACCATATTTGAATGCGTTCATTAGGAATCCAAATTGCTCTTGTGCTTTTTCTGGAGTGAATCCGAGTATTTCAAACATCTTTGCTTGAAGTTTAGGGTCATGAATACGAATGCTACCTCCACCAACTTCAATACCATTGCAAACCATATCATATGCATCAGCTCTAACACATTCAGGTGCTGTATCAAGCATAGGAATGTCTTCTTCCATTGGGTGGGTAAATGGATGATGCATTGCCATAAGTCGTTGTTCCTCATCACTCCATTCGAACATAGGAAATTCGGTAACCCAAAGTAGTGCAAATTTATTAGGGTCTCTAAGACCAAGTCTGCTACCCATTTCTAGTCTTAATTCGCATAATTGTTTTCTGGTCTTCATCACGTCTTCGCCAGAAAGAATAAGGATTAAGTCACCAGGTTGGGCGTTCATCTTGTTTGCTACAATGGTAAGTTGTTCTTGTGTATAGAATTTATCAATACTTGATTTAATAGAACCATCTTCAAGCACTTTAATATAGACAAGTCCCTTTGCTCCAATCTGAGGGCGCTTAACGAAATCAGCAAGTTGATCAAGTTGTTTTCTTGTATATTCAGCACATCCAGAAGCGCATATACCACCAATATATTTAGCATTATCAAACACAGCAAAAGTTCCAAGTTGGAGTACATCCATTAGTTCCACAAATTCCATTTCAAATCGCATATCTGGTTTGTCGCTACCGAAACGGCGCATAGCCTCTGCCCAAGGCATACGAAGGAATTGACCTTCAATTTCAATGCCTTTAAGTTCCTTGAAGATATGTTTTGCCATTCCTTCGAATGTCTGAATAATATCTTCTTGACTTACGAAACTCATTTCACAATCTATTTGAGTAAATTCAGGTTGGCGGTCAGCACGAAGGTCTTCGTCGCGGAAACATTTTACGATTTGGAAATATCTGTCAAATCCTGCCACCATAAGTAGTTGCTTTAAAGTCTGAGGGCTTTGTGGTAAGGCATAAAATTGACCTTGATTCATTCTTGAAGGTACAACGAAATCGCGTGCGCCTTCTGGTGTACTACCAATTAGCATAGGTGTTTCAACTTCGAGAAAACCAAGGCTACTAAGATAGTTGCGGACAGTCATATACATTTGATGACGGAGTTCAAGATTCTTTCTCACACATTCACGACGTAGGTCAAGATAACGATATTTCATTCTGATGTCATCTCCACCATCTGTGTTATCTTCAATTGTGAATGGAGGTGTTAGTGCTTGATTCAGTACGTTAAGTGTCTCGACTATGATTTCAATATCCCCTGTAGGCATATTGGCATTTTTGCTATAACGCTCGTTTACTTTACCTATCACTTGAATAACATATTCGCGGCCTAGTTTGTTTGCTTCATAGCAGAGATTCGCATTAGTATCCTCATTGAATACCAACTGGGTGATTCCGTAACGGTCACGAAGATCAACGAAGGTCATTCCGCCCATTTTTCTTACTCGCTGAACCCATCCAGAAAGAGTAACAGTCTTACCTGCATCTTGGAGTCGAAGTTCTCCACATGTGCATGTTCTGTAATTTGTCTTCATGTTTATTGTAGTTTAAAATTATTCTTTAGTAAACTTTAAGCCACAAAGGTAAGAAAAATTTTTGCAAAATAAAAATTTTTCTTACCTTCATTACCTTCATTACCATTCGCAACTCCGCAGAGTTCAAGCAAGCTTGACTCTGCATTCAGTTCCTGCATTTTCGGCCTCACCTCAGCATAGTTCAAACAAGTTTGACTCTGCATTCGGTTCGTTGAAAATTCGGTTTGTCGAAATGTTAGGTTTAAAAATCAAATATATACGAACTTAAGAAACTTAATTTATAGGATTTTCTAATATCTTCTATGAATTTATAAGTTTGTCAAATCGGTAGAGAAGGTATCTGTTTGTTACAACTTTTTGTAATGTGTATATAGCAATCTACCACATTATTTCAATCTAAAAATTACCGTGGCTATTAGGACGGAATAGAATATTGTAACACAAGCATTCTATTATATACCTCTTTAGCGAAATTGATTACTAAAATTGCCAAAATAAAAGATTTTGAATGCTTTTCGGCTTATTTAACAATGCAATCTAATAGATTCTCAATAAAATTGAGTACATTTGCAAAGGATTTTGCAAATGAGCCACAAAAAAATATAGTAAACACGCAGTTTTTATGGCGAGGCTCACCTGCAAGTGCTGCACAAATTTTGAATCAAGAAACAGATAACTCATTGCGCTTAGCGCAGACATATATAACTAAGCATTGACTATTATTTGCGTTCATCTGAATAGCGTCGGAAACTAATCAGATTGTGATAAGAACTCAATTTAATAGTAGTTGGCAGATCCGCATAAGGATTGTGCCCATCTATCCTGGTATAGGAGTCATTGCCTTTGCTTATAGGGCATAGGTTACTCTTACAAGGATAGAGAGGTCACATTCCGACGCAGCCTCGATGAACGCATAAGAAGGCCTATGCCCTTTTTATGTATCCGAGTGAGTAATTGGTTGATGCATAAACATTCATAATCAATCAGTTCTACTCATAAAGTATGTTGTTTAATTCATTTGCATTTCTTTTATTCTTTCCTTTGATTAGCCTCCTCTATTGGACTATCAGAGCATTTGGAAGAACTAACTCTTTGACTTTGAGAAACACTTTGCTCCTAATTAGCAGTTATTACTTTTATATGTGTTGGCAACCCAAGTATGCGTTATTACTTCTATTAAGTACTGCCGTTACATATGTATCTGCTTTATTGATAGGAAATTGTAAAACAGAGCACAATAAAAAATACTGGTTGGGATCGGCAATTACGCTAAACCTGCTTATATTGTTCTTTTACAAGTACTATGGTTTTGTGACAGAAACGATTACAAGTGCGATGGCATCAATAGGCATAATGATGAACATACCTGGTTTGGATTTACTTCTGCCAGTGGGCATCTCATTTTATATCTTTCAGGCTTTAGGTTATTCTATCGACGTGTATCGTGGAGACATTAAGCCCGAAAAGAATTTCTTTACCTACGCCTTATTTGTAAGTTTCTTTCCTCAATTGGTGGCAGGTCCGATTGAGCGAAGTACGAATCTTTTAAAGCAATTTAAAGAAGATCATCCTTTCAATTATGACTTTGCCATGTCAGGTTTCAAGTTGATGCTTTGGGGATATTTCCTAAAGTTATGTATGGCAGATCAAGCTGCCCTATATGTAGATCATGTATTTAACAGTTTGGATAGTCACGAAGGTTATAGCACCCTTATTGCTTCCTTTATGTTCACCCTTCAAATCTATGGTGATTTTGCAGGTTACACCTTTATTGCTATAGGTTGTGCTCGCATTTTAGGTTTTTCTCTGCATGATAACTTCAAGAGACCTTATTTTGCAGTGTCAATAACCGATTTCTGGCGAAGGTGGCATATCTCATTAAGTTCTTGGCTGCGCGATTATGTATATTTCCCTTTGGGTGGTAGCAGAACCACTAAATATAAGACATACAGAAATTTGCTTATTACATTTGGAATCAGTGGATTGTGGCATGGTGCAAACTGGACATTTATTGCGTGGGGCTTTCTTCACGGAGTTGTACAATGTATAGAACGTGCATTAGGTTATAACAAAAGAGAATGGCGCTCAAAAGCGAAGATTTTACATATTGTGCTAACGTTGTTGATTGTAAATCTTGCATGGGTGCTTTTTAGAGCTGACACTATTGGCGAGGCATATATTGCATTTAGACAAATGGTATCTCCCATAGGTACAACTCTGATTGATATTAATGTAAATGTGGTTTCAATTTGCATTGTAGCATTTATTGTAATGATTAAAGAGTTCCTCGAAGAATTCTATCCTAATACGTTAAAACAATACGACAACAACTTTACATCAAACTATCTGTGGCCATTATTTTTGTTAGTATGTATTGGATGTTTTGGAGTATTTGAAGGTGGTCAGTTTATTTATTTTCAATTCTAAGTTATGCGCAAATTTTTAATAAACATCATAGTTCTTTGCATCGTAGCTGTTTCAATTCTATGTCTTTTCACATGGATAAGGGTAAGAAAAATAGAATATGTAAGTTATCGTTTATCAGATGATACACACTCCATTGCATTGGGGCCGTCAACAATGCAAAGTTCTGTCAATGATACACTTATAGCTGGACTTCAGAATATCTCAAGAGATGGAACTGGTCTTCCATATTTAGTTCCACTGCTTCCAAGAATACTGGACGAGAACCCTCAAATTGATACTGTTTACATCAATCATGGACGGTTTATGTATCTGCCAAGACCGAGTGTGGATGCAGCCCAAAAGATGCAGTTTCTACGCGATAAACTTCCTTTCATTTGGAATAATAGAGAGAATGAAGAGTGGAGCAACCGACTAACACAAGAGAATTTCTATGCTGCTATATTAAACTCTGATTGGAAAGAAATATTAATACCTAAATCCTCCATTTTGGACTATGGCTTGAGATTTTCAGCTGGTATTTCACACAATCTCAAAGATGCCTCAAAGAACTGGAGTATCGCCTGGTATGATAGTATTACGGCACTTCATGGCACAAACGTATATACCAAAGAAGAAATTCTTGAAAAGTGTGCACTAACAGAGAAATATTCTAGAATGGCTATTGATATTTGTAAAAGCCATAATGTTGTACCTGTATTATTCTTTACCCCACTTTATCACTACGAAAGGTGGTTCCCATATGATTGTTTTTGTTCTGTATTGAAAGACTATGACCAAGAATTATTAGTAGCTGATTATGAGAATTTCAAATTTTCTAATGACTCCTTGTGTCGTCGTGATGTACATCATCTGAATATTTACGGCGCAAATGAGTTTTCTGAATCGTTGGCTAAAAATGGTATTCGAACGGTTAAATTAAAAGATTGGCTATCTTCAAAAAAAACATTAGGAAGCGTAACCTATTATGGAGCACATCCGCAGTAGAATGTCTTTTGAGTTGTAATTTTTTAATATACTCCACATCTCTACCTCCATTGCCTGAATAGTTATCATTGGTGATACTCAAACTCGTGGCACTTGTGCATAGCATTCTTGATGCTTTTACGCTTACTGCCTTTATCATAAGCTGGATAATATTCTTACTTCATATTCTTTTCCTTTCCGTTGATTAAAACATCCTCTTTATAGTCTTTCCTCTCTTAGTACGGATGATATTTATTGTATATCACTATAGCTTCTGCACCCACGTTAATGTTGTCTTTTTTATCTCACACAGAATACGCGGGGCTCCAGTTCCAGATTTATTCTGCAAGTTAGTTGACGTTGGCGTTGACGTTAAAAAGTCTCCCCAGTATTTTCCATTGCTCCGTAAAAAGTAAGATGCAGATATAAAAAAAATCCGCATCATAATGATTGCGGATTGTAAACTTCAATAAATAATGCGGAACATTATTTCTTTGCTTCAGCAATTGAAACCTTACGGAATTCCTTACCAACTTTTTCAAGTTCAAGAGTAGCTTTACGAGCGCGAGCTGCTGCTGCCTTGTTACCTTCTGCAGCTTTAGCAAGGTCAATCTTTAGAGCATCAATAATGCCGTCGATCTGAGCGATTAATTCTTTCATTTCTTTTTGAGTTTTAAGATTAAAAATAATG
>JAGHSE010000417.1 GCA_018066015.1 Candidatus Colivivens equi | reverse complement strand
TCTATAAATTCATTTCTTGCGATTTTGACTTTTGTCTTCCTCCTTCGCACCTCGGCAATGCCAAGCAAGCTTGCAATTGCTCTCGGTTTGTCGTCGGTTGAGGTTTGTTCCGAGCAGGTTGCTGTGCAGGAGCCCTCGCCCGATGCAGCCTGAAAGGCTAATCTGTTCATAGCCCAGGGCAAGCGGAGCGACACCCTGAGTACCGGAACAAAACCAAAAGCGTTGAAAAGAATTATGTCACCCATGTTTGATGAATTTTTATTATTCGGTGAATTTATAGAACCCACCTATAGTTTTTGTTTAACTTTTATCTCTTCAAATGTTTCAAGTATGTCACCTTCCTTGATGTCGTTGTAGTTGGTAATAGAGATACCGCAGTCAAAGTTGGTTGCAACTTCTTTTACATCATCTTTGAATCGTTTGAGTGCGAGAATAGTACCAGTATGTTTTACAATACCATCACGTATGACACGTACCTTGTCTGAACGGTGTACCTTACCGCTGATGACGAATGCACCAGCAACTGTTCCGACTTTGGAGATATTATATACTTGACGAACTTCAACATTGGCTGTTACTTCTTCCTTGATTTCAGGTGCAAGCATACCTTCCATTGCACTCTTCACTTCTTCGATAGCATCATAAATGACAGAGTACAAACGAATGTCCACACCCTCTTGGTCTGCCAGTTTTCGTGCTGCTTGAGAAGGACGCACTTGGAATCCAATAATGATAGCATCAGAGGCAGCAGCAAGAGTGACATCACTTTCGCTTATTTGTCCTACTGCCTTGTGGATAACGTTAACCTGAATTTTATCTGTAGATAACTTGATGAGTGAGTCACTGAGAGCTTCTATTGAACCGTCAACGTCACCCTTGACGATGATATTCAATTCCTTAAAGTCACCAAGTGCAATACGTCTGCCAAGTTCGTTGAGGTCAACTCGCTTGAGGGTCCTGATTCCTTGTTCGCGCTTGAGTTGGTCACGCTTGTGTGCCAGTTCACGTGCTTCTTGTTCTGTTTCCATCACATGGAATGTATCACCAGCTGTAGGAGCTCCATTAAGACCTAATATTACTGCTGGTTCGGCAGGCAGAGCCTGTTTAATTCTCTGACCACGTTCGTTGAACATGGCTTTGATTTTTCCAAATGCAGTTCCTGCAAGTACTACATCACCTTGATGTAATGTACCATTCTGTACCAAAACGGTAGCGGTATATCCACGTCCTTTATCAAGAGCTGATTCAACAATAGAACCAGTAGCCTTTCGGTTAGGGTTAGCCTTGAGGTCAAGCATTTCTGCTTCGAGAAGCACTTTCTCCATCAATTCATCAACATTAAGACCTTTCTTGGCACTGATTTCCTGACACTGATAATGTCCTCCCCAGTCCTCAACAAGGTAATTCATCACAGAGAGTTGTTGTTTAATTTTCTCTGGGTCGGCAGCTGGTTTGTCAATCTTGTTTATAGCAAATACCATAGGTACATTTGCAGCAACAGCATGAGCAATAGCCTCCTTAGTCTGTGGCATTACATCGTCATCTGCGGCAATGATGATAATGGCTATATCCGTGATTTTAGCGCCTCGAGCACGCATGGCAGTAAATGCTTCGTGACCTGGGGTGTCAAGAAATGTGATTTTCTTGCCATTCTTCATTGTAACATTATATGCACCAATATGCTGTGTGATACCTCCTGCTTCACCTGCAATTACATTTGCATTGCGAATATAGTCAAGCAAAGACGTCTTACCGTGGTCAACATGTCCCATGACTGTAATGACTGGAGCACGTGATTCAAGGTCTTCTTCTTGATCTTCTTCGTCTTGAATAGCATGTGTGACTTCTTCACTGACATAGTTTGTCTCGTAACCAAATTCTTCTGCAACGATATTGATAGTTTCGGCATCAAGACGTTGGTTGATTGACACCATAAGTCCTAATGACATACATGTAGAGATGACTTCAGTGACTGACACGTTCATCATGATAGCAAGGTCGTTTGCTGTTACGAACTCTGTGAGTTGTAATACATTACTTTCTGCATTTTCCTCTGCTTGTGCTGAAAGACGATGTCGTTCACGATTTTCCTTACGGTGCTTTACTCCACTCTTTACAGATTTTGTAGTGAGGCGTGCAAGTGTCTCTTTTACTTGTTTTGCAACTTCTTCCTCTGTAAGTTCAACTTTAGCGTTCTTCTTATTTTTTTTGTTTTTCTTAGAACCGCCACCTTGCTGTTCGTGGCGTTCGTCTCTCATTTCACGACCTTTTTCTCTACGCTCGTCCTTGTCGCGGAAGTCGTGCCTACCTTTTTGATTATTGTTGCCGTTTCCATAGTCTTTTTTCTGATTTTCTACGGCAGCAATAATGTCAACCTTGCCTTTGTTGATTCTTTGGCGTTTCTTCTTGCTCTCGTTGTTATTTTGTGAATTTTCGTTGAATTTTTTGCGTGCTTCCTGTCTTGCAGCTTCTTTTTCTTCACGTTCCTTTTTCTTTTCTGCCTTGCTCTTCTTGTCAGGACGTGTCTTGGAATTGATGGCAGAAAGGTCAACGAATCCGACTTTCTTAAAATTGAGTCCAGGATTAGGTAATTCAGGGCGAAATACCTCGGTTGTAGGATTCTGTTCAGTTTTAGCAATGTTCTCTGTTACAACAGGTGCTTCTTCTTGTTTTTCTACTAGTTCTTCAATACCAGTTTTAACATCTTCATTAACTTGTGCTGGTTGTGGTATTGGTTCAGGCTCTTCGACCTCTAGTTTTTGTTCAACAACTTGTGTTGTTTCTTCCTTAACTTCAACTGGTGCGGGTTCAACTACCTCTTTGGGCTGTTTTACTGGTGCTGGTTTTTCAATTTTGCCTACGACCTTAAATTCTACGACTGGACTGTTTTCGCTCTTGGTGTGGAAAATCTCTTCAGTCTTCTTTTTCTCTTCTTCTTGAATACGTTTTTCACGTTCTTTCTCTCTACGTTCAGCACGTTCTTTTTCTTCGCGTTCCTTGCGTCGTTGAATATTCAATTTTGTTTCCTGGTTTTTGTCTTTATCATCACCAAAGGCTGTGGAGAGAATTTCATATTGTTCGTCAGATATCTTTGCATTTGGCGTGGCATCTTGAAGTGCCAAACCTTTCTTCTGAAGTAATTCAGCTACCGTATTGATGCTGACATTCAGTTCTTTTAAAATTTTATTTAATCTTACTCCCATTAGCTCTTTGTATTAATTAGTCTTCAAATTCAGCTTTTAAAATTTTTATCAAATCATCAACAGTATCTTCTTCAAGATCTGCTTTTTCAATGAGAAGTTCGCGTGGTGCATCAAGTACTGCACGTGCAGTGTCAAGTCCAATTGCCTTGATGGCTTCAATTACCCAATCTTCCACTTCATCCTTGAACTCATCGAGATAGATATCGTCAAGGTTTGTTTCATCATCAGCGAGTTCGCGGAATACGTCAATAGTATAGCCAGTGAGCATACTTGCTAATTTGATGTTCATACCATTCTTACCGATTGCAAGAGAAACTTGGTCTGGTTGGAGATATACTTCAGCTTTTTTATTTTCTTCATCAAGATTAATAGAATTGATATGTGCTGGAGCCAATGCGCGTTGAACGAGCAATTTCATGTTAGAAGAATATGTAATCACATCAATGTTCTCGTTTTTGAGTTCGCGTACGATACCATGAATACGACTACCTTTTACACCGACACAAGCGCCTACTGGGTCAATTCTTTCATTGTAACTCTCTACTGCAATCTTTGCTCTTTCACCAGGTATTCTAGCAATCTTGTGGATTGTGATGAGGCCGTCATTGATTTCTGGAACTTCATTTTCAAGAAGTCTTTGCAAGAACATAGGGTCTGTACGGCTAAGTATGATTTTAGGATTATTGTTGAGATTGTCAACTCTTTGAATCAAGGCGCGTGCAGTCTCACCTTTGCGGAAGAAGTCAGTAGGGATTTGTTCGCTCTTAGGAAGGAGGAGTTCGTTACCTTCATCATCAAGAAGCAATATTTCGCGTTTCCATATTTGATAAACTTCGGCTGTGATAATCTGACCTACTTTGTCTGTGTATTTGTTGTAGAGGTTATCATGTTCTAGTTCCAAAATCTTTGAAGCCATAGTTTGGCGAAGGTTGAGAATTGAACGACGTCCAAATGCACTGAAATCAATTTTTTCAGATACGTCTTCACCTACTTCATAGTCATTGTCAATTTGTTGGGCTTCACTCAGTGAAATCTGGGTGTTCTCGTCTTCAAGTTCGTCATCCTCCACTACTTGGCGATTGCGATAAATTTCAAAGTCACCCTTATCTGGGTTAACTATGACATCAAAATTCTCGTCAGTGCCATATTGTTTTTGTAGTACACTATGGAATGAATCTTCAATTACACTAATCAGAGTAGTACGATCAATGTTTTTCATCTCTTTAAACTCCTTGAACGTGTCAATGAGATTAATTTGTTCTGTGTTCTTTTTTGGTGTTGCCATTTTTTTATGTTGTTTTAGTATTTAATCAAAATCTATGTATGCCTTCACATTTTTAAATTCATCAAATGTGAGGGTTGTCTTGTTGTCAATAGTAATACTTTCTGTTGTTGCTGCAGTAAGTATTCCAATAAGCTTTTTGTTTTCCTCCGTCAGTACTTCAACTTTATTACCAATATTGTTGATATATTGTTGCATAACTTTGAATGGTTGACCAATACCTGCTGAACCAACTTCTAGTTCAAAGTCTTCTTCATCTCTGTTGAAATGTCCTTCAATGAAGCGACTTAAATCACAACAGTCATCAATCCATACACCATCTTTGTTATCAATTTCTACTACAATTTTGTTGTCTTTGTCAACACTGACTTCTACGAGGAAGTACTCCTTATTTTGAAGCCATTCCTCAACGCATTTTTGTACTTTTTCTTTGTTTATCATATTCTTTGAATGAGGTTATGAAAAAGAGGAACTTTTCAGCTCCTCTCTTTTTTGATTCTTCATTACGTTTGCAAAAGTAGTGAAAAAAAATGTACCGACCAAATTTTCGTCACTAAATTTATATTTTCCTCAAATATTCTATTTGATAATCAACCAAAGAGTCTGAAAATACTTCTTTATCTGTGTATATTGTTCTTGAAGTCATCAGTGCATCAGCAGCATCTGCACATGATGCTGGCAGTTGTTGAAGGGCATCGTGGAGTTCTTGATTTTTAGGGTCATGGATGTTTACTCCTAGTCCTACGAAAGTCTTTTCTGCAACTTGCAAAGCGTTGTCAATTTCAAAACCATGTCGAGTTGCACAACAAAGTGCAGCCATGAGTAAGTAAATGTCTGCTGTACCATCAGAAGCTCTCCATTCAAATGTTTGTTTGTGAGCAAACTGAGGTGCGTGTTGCCATCCAAGAGGTACTCTCACGAGTGCGCTACGATTTGAGAACGACCAGCAGAGTGATGTAGGGGCCTCCTGATTAGGAACTAGTCGTTGGAATGATTCTTTACTAGGATTACCAAAAGCAGGAAGTGATGTACCGGCAATCATAAGACCTGCAATGGCTTTTTTGCAGATGTCTGTTAATTCTCCATTTGAGGTCATTACAGATTGTCCGTCTTTAGTAAATTTCATGTGAACATGCAGACCACTCCCAGCCATACCTGTTGTAATCTTCGGTGCGAATGTAAGGCGTACACCATAGTCGTATGCTAATTGATACATTATCCATTTTGCAATGACAAGTTGATCTGCTGCATCCTCAATATCTGTAGGAAGAAATTCAATTTCGTTTTGCTCAAATAATTGTCCGTCTTGTGAGAAATTACCAACTTCGCTGTGACCATATTTGATTAATCCACCACATTGTGCAATCAATTTCATGGCATCTGTACGTAGTTCGGCATATTTGCAGTATGGCGCACTCTCATGGTAACCTTTCTGGTCAGGGATTTTGTAGAGTTCTTCATCGTCGCCTATCACATAATATTCCAATTCACCCATTGTTTGCATCTTAAGACCAGTCACATCTGTGAAAGTCTGACTTGCTTTATGAAGAATGTGGCGTGGACTACTTTCAAAAGGTTTTCCGTCACGGTCATAGTAGTCACAAAGTAAGTCGAGTGTTGGTGTGTCTGCAAATGGATTGAGAAATGCAGTTTGGAAACGTGGCATTACATAGAGGTCGCTTTTGCCAGCTTGGATGAAAGGAAATAAACTACTACCGTCAACTCTTTCTCCTGCATCAAGAATTTCTTCAAGATGTTCTTGAGAATGAATAACGAAATTGAGAGTCTTGAGATTTCCATCCCAACCTTCATAATGGAAATTGATAAATTCTATGTCGTTACTTACACAGAATTTCACGATATCATCACGAGTAAAGTCCTTAGGTTCTTTTTGTAAAAACTGAACTACAGGATTTGGATTCATACTTAATTTCTTGTTCATCATCTTTATTACGGTTTATTGTTCTATATAGCTATTTCACCCAGATTAATTATCAATTATTAAAATCAATTTTTTCTTTTTGCGTTTTGTCTCCTCTCTCATCTTTTAAAAGATACTTTTTCCAATTCTTTTGCTACTAGCAATACTTCATCATACCATTCCTGTCCAAACCTTCTAATAAGAGGTTCTTTTAGAAACTGATATACCTTGACATCTTTTACCTTACCAAGAGTAGTTGCGGCTTTGCATACCTCCCATCTGTGATAGTTGAGCGCAACCATATTGCCCACCTGACTGAGTCGGATAGGGTAGAGCGAGCATGATATAGGTTTGCATTTTTGTATTGTACAGTATGTGCATCCGTTTGCATCTTGTCGGGCAAAAACACAGTCCTTGCCTCCAATAATGCTAGTAACTAACTCACCCGTAGGATCTGGATATACTACACCTTGCTCCGTGATAACAGCTTGTGCTTGAGGGGTTAGTTGATCCCATACTTCTTCAGTGGCGTTTTCAAGAGTATTGATTTCTTCCATTAGGACAGGGGCACCAGCATCACCTTCTACACAACACGCACCTTTGCAATCATCAATATTGCAAAAAAAGTATTCTGTAAATATGTCCATTGACACCAATGTGTCTTGTATTTCAACTACCATAATCCACTAAGGGGCTAAGATTAACGCTCACAAAGTTATTGAAAAAAATTGTATTGCAGATGATTTATGCAAAATTTTTAATTTCCCCAAGTAAATTTTTCTCAATAATTTAGGAATGTAATCTAACAGTTACTTACTCAAATTTATCCATCAATTTGCTTATACTTTCCATCAGTTGAGCATATTGAGGTGCGGATTTAAAATCATTGTTTCGTCGTATTATCTCTTCAATAGGACTTTGGCTATGCTGATAGCTTGATAATTCATTTTGCATTTGTTGCTGATGAACGGCATAAGACATGATTTCTTTTTCTCTTGCCTTGCGCAGTGTGGTGCAAACGGGTATGAGTACAGGAAGTACTACATTTTCGAAAAGATTGTGCCCCTGTATATATAAATATGTGTTTTCGGGTGTGACTCCAAGGGTGAGTAGTTCTTCTTTCAATGGTTGAATTTTTCCTTTTGCTTCTGGGTGGTTTTGTTGTAGAGATGCCATTTTACGATTGGCTTCCCTACGAATTCGTTCCAGTGTTTCTTGTGGATTTTGAATATTGATTCTTTTTGCTGATATGATGTTATTAAAAGATGTCAAGGGAAATTCATTCGCCTTTCCTTCTCTATGTAACCAAATCTGCCAGATAAAGATATTGTAAATAATTTTGGAATATTCTATCAGGTAGGTTTCGAAATCAAATAGATGATGGTCGTTGAGTGTGGCAGTAGTACATGCCTTATGAAGACTTGGTGCAAAGCAATGATAGTTTTCAATAGCATAGACAAAGGTGTGGATTACAAATGGATTGGTCAGCATGGATTGACTGAATTCGTTGTGGTTCTGCATTAAATAGTCATAATCGGCATCAACACAGGCAATAAGACTTGTACCGAGGTTTATGCCTAAATTGTTCATGATAGCAGATTTTTTGCCACGCACTAAGCTATTACGAGAAGGTAAGACGATTTCAAAACCGAAGTTGTCATTTTCAAAAGGACTTAGAATGTCTCTCCAGAATGCAATGTCGTCGTAACTCTCAACATATGTGATGATTTTCATCTTCTTCCATTTAGGTCGAAGGTGATTAGCTGCGTTGAAGTAGTCAGAGGATATATTATTTGTCAGTCTGCTACCCATTATACGTAAGTTTCTGTAATTTCAGTAATTGTGTCAAGCCACCCATTCATTACTATTGCGGGTGAGTGTGTAGAGAGAATTATTTGGGCATTTGGATTCAAAGTCCTGATATGTTCCAAAAGTTGTTGTTGCCAGTCAATGTGCAGACATATTTCAGGCTCGTCAAGGAGAAGAACGCATGGTTCTTGATTTTCTAGTAATACATTTAATAATATAATCAATAAGTTTTTTTCGCCTGCAGAAAGCATATAGGGGATGATGATGTCACCATCTCTGAAAAAATGTAGTTGATTATTCTTGCGGTCAATGACTTTACCAGTGTCGCTGAAGAGGTGGTCAATGAGATTGCAAAATTTATCCCACTGAATATTGTCAATGAAATTTTCATTAGTTAGCAATTTGTAAAGTTTCCAGTCAAGATAAGTCTTTACATTAGGGTCTGTTATGGCTTCTAGTTGAGAAACACTCATCAGTGGACCGTCAAAACTCTTTACGAAATTGTATTTGATACTTGTAGCACCCTTTGGGAAGATGTCAATATGTACTCCATAAGGCTCAAGTGATTTACCAATATTAAGGGTATGCAAACCTTTTGCGATGTAAGAGATAATGGTGCTTTTACCCATTCCGTTCATACCACTGAGTACATTCACGCCTAGTTGAAATTCTAGTTTGATGTGCTTGCCACCATGCCATAATTGGTCAACTTCAATGGTTTTAATATATTGTCCTAACATATCACATTAATTTTTGGCAAATATACAAAAAAAAATAACTGTATGAAAAAAATAAAGCAAAATCAAGGAAGACAGATTGGATATCATCTTCCTTGACCTAAAATCTTTCAACAACGTTGAGACAAAGTTGCCTAATTCAGTTGCCTAATTCAAATCTATGTCCTAATACTCGTCTTCGTTGAAGAGAAAATCTTCACTAGAAGGATAGTCTGGCCAAATTTCTTCGATAGATTCATAGACATCACCTTCATCCTCTATTTCTTCCAAATTCTCGATTACTTCGAGAGGTGCGCCTGAACGTGTGGCGTAATCAATTAGTTCTTCTTTTGTAGCAGGCCAAGGAGCATCTTCCAATTTGACTGCTAATTCTAGTGTCCAATACATAGGTAAAAAATTTAGGGGTGCAAAGATAAGAAAATAAAACGATAACGACAAAATTTTACTAATTAATTATAGGTGGGTTCTAAAAATTCACCGTTACAATAAAGCAGCATAACAATGGGTTAGAATGAACTTTTCGCCACTTTTGAGATTTCTTTCGGCATCTTGCTGGCTGTCAGTCAGTCATTATCCCCGCTTAACTGGCTTTGCCAGCTACGTCCTTATTTTGGGCTGAAGGCTCTCCTTCCGCACAGCAATCTGCTCGAAACAAATCTCAACCGACGACAAACCGAGAGCAATTGCAAGCTTGCTTGGCATTGCCGAGGTGCGAAGGAGGAAGACAAAAGTCAAAATCGCAAGAAATGAATTTATAGAACCCACCTATAGTAATTACCAACATTTTTCTGTAGTATTAGTTGCGGTGTTGATGAAGCGCGAAAGCACGAAGAAATAGTCAGAAAGTCGGTTAAGATATTGAGCAATTGCTTTGTGTTGGCAATTCTCAATAGATTCTATGACAATCCAGGTAAGTCGTTCTGCCCTCCGGCAGACTGTTCGACAGATATGTCCCTGACATGCAGCATGATTCCCTGCTGGTAAAATAAATGAATGAAGAGGTGGGATGAGCGATGTAAGCAAGTCGATTTCTTGTTCTATATCTGCGAGTTGTATTTTACAATTCTGCATTGACATTTTTTCGGCTCCAGCAAGCATACTTCCCAAGACAAATAAATCAGCCTGAACTGTTTGGAGAAATAGTCGTGAAGTTTCTGTGACATTGAGTTTTGCAGTTTCAATTGTCTGTAGTTCGTGGATGAGTAAACCGATATGGCTATTTAGTTCATCAACGGTACCATAGGCTTCAAGACGAATATCTGTCTTGCTTATTCTTGTGCCATTTGCTAATGATGTCGTTCCAGTGTCCCCTGTTTTAGTGTAAATCATATTATTAGTGAAGTTTTTTGATTATCTTAGATTATGTAGTGTTGTTTATAACGTTTGGGATCATAAACAGCCAGTCCGAGGTGTTTCATGTCAAATGTGGCTGTTGCTGTTTCGTCAGATACTATAGTTTTCCAAATCGTCTTATTTTCTTTATCAATATGTTCTACGATTACCCAACGAGGGTAGTCGCCTAAATAGTCCCGAAGACGCTCGTGCAAGTTATTCTTTCTGTCGTTCAGAACTTCCGTAACGAGACGGAATGCCCACGGAGATTGAATGCCGAAACCTTTGCTATGCCACCATCTAATAATGTTCATACAAAATAAATTAATTGCAAAGATAGTAAATAATTTCTAACTCCTGACTCCTAACTCCAAACTTTTTTCTATCTTTCGCTCGCTATGCTCCCGCAAGGTACTCACGCTCGACAATAAAAATAAATT
>JAGHSE010000233.1 GCA_018066015.1 Candidatus Colivivens equi | reverse complement strand
CCTTATTATATATATAACCCTGTCATCAATACATATATTGAACCAAACGACATCTATATAAAGAAATTGCAGGAATCGCTTGAGACATTATACGAATTCCGTGACGATCTCAGAAGTGAGTCACGATTACTGCGAGTAGCCGAGACTATTCACAAATGGCACTTAGACTGGACGGTTAATTATCTTCCTATCAAAGAGGGACAATATAGCAAATATGTCCAAAAACTACGTCTGCTATATTTGCTAAAAATCATGAATCATGAATAACCTGAAAATATACAAGGCATCTGCAGGTAGTGGAAAGACATTCACTCTGGCTGTAGAATACATCCGTCTGGTAATCATCAATCCTGAAGACTACCGTCATATCCTTGCTGTGACATTCACCAACAAGGCAACAAACGAGATGAAAGAGCGAATCATCTACACTCTCAGCAAAATTGCCAACCACGACCCTGACGCAATACACTATGTTGAAAAAATCAAAGAGAACTTGCCAGTACCCAACCATACAAAACGTGAAGTGTGGACTGATGAAATCATAGCACAAAGGGCTCAAATAGCACTGACTTACATCCTGCATGATTATTCACGTTTTCGCATTGAGACTATCGACTCGTTTTTCCAAAGCATAATCCGCAACCTTGCACACGAACTGTCGCTTACTGCCAATCTTCGTGTGGATTTAAATCAAGACGAGGTTCTGAGTGAAGCTGTTAAGGATATTATTGATAACCTGCAAGTCAATCACGATATGCTCTTTGCTGTCATCAGCCAATTTATTGAAGAAAAGATTGAAGACAGTCGTAATTGGAAAATCACAAAAGACGTAGAACAATTTGGAAAGAACATCTTTAGTGAAATATTTCTCAGTAAGGAACGAGACTTGTCAAAACTTTTCCATGACGAAAATTTCTTCGGCAACTACCGTAGCAAACTTCAATCACTTAAGAAAGAGAAAGAAAAGGAAATACAAGATATCGTTGATAAGTTCTTTACCTTGTGCAACAATCTTGGGTGCAATTCGCCTGATTTCTTCTACAAGAAGTCTTCGGGACCTTATTCCTTCTTTACCAAACTTCAGAGAAAAGACTATTCTGCCCCGTCAAATACCACTCTGCAGTGCATTGCGGGCGAACTTCCTTTTGCCAAGGATGGTATTGTAGCTAAAAATGAGTCTCAATTTAGAGCTATATTCACTGAGGCAAATGACACATTGACCACTAACACCCTGATCATCAATTCCGCCTCACTGATATGTCAGCATATCAGCCAGATGCGACTACTTAGTGCCATCAACAATAAAGTCAGGGAGTTGAACGTCTCTGTCAATCGTTTTCTCCTTGCTGATACTGCTCATTTCCTTCATAGTCTTATCAACGACAGCGACATTCCGTTCATCTACGAAAAATCTGGAACGTGGTTCAAACATATTATGATTGATGAATTTCAAGACACCAGCGCTCTTCAATGGGAAAATTTCAAGCCACTACTCAAGAATAGCATTGACGCAGGCAAGATGTGTCTTATTGTAGGCGACGTAAAACAGAGTATTTATCGTTTTCGCAACACTGATTGGGAGATACTCAATTCTTTAGGAAGACATCGTGGTTCTGTTGCTCAGAATGGCAATGAATTTCTCTCGTCTGAAATTACTGTACAAAGTCTTGACACCAATCATCGCAGTGCTGGAAATATCATTTGCTTCAATAATGAGTTGTTTGAAAACATCCGTCAAGGAACGCAATATCCCGAAATTGTTACTGCATACGATGATGTCCAACAAAAAATCATAAATCGCAACAAGGACCGTGGATATGTCAGTGTGAAAGCCCTTGATGAGGAATCTTACCAAGACAATACATATAAAGAATTAGCATCGCTAATAATAAATCTCAATCAAACTGGTGTAAGCAAGAAGGACATCACACTCCTACTCCGCACAAATAAGGAGATAAGTGATATCAGTACATACTTTGCATCCTCATATCCTGAACTCAAGATTGTTAGTGAAGAAGCATACAGGCTCAATTCTTCAATTGCTGTCAATATCATTATCCATGCCTTGCATTACCTTGACTCACCTAATGACCGGCTCACTCTGGCTACCCTTCTCTACATCTATGCGTATAGTGGTAAATACAGAAAGACTGACTCTCTCCCGGAACGGATTCTCAACATCGATACCGCTGATTTGTTTGTTATGACTCTTGAGGAAATGCAACAACTCTTGCCAGAACCATTTTATAAGTCTCGCTCAGGGCTGACCACCAAACCTCTCCATGAGTTGTGTCATATCATCTACAATCATTTTGCTCTCAATGACATTGCTGACCAAGATGCGTATGTTATGTTCTTCCTTGATAAACTGACTGAGTATGTCACTGCTAACGATGCCAGCATCGAACAATTTATCACATATTGGGACGAAAAACTCTCTATCGCTAATATCCCAAGTGGCAGTGTTGACGGAATACGTGCTATGACTATACACAAATCTAAAGGTTTGGAATTTCATACGGTCATCTGTCCGTTCTGCAGTTGGAAGACCAGTGGAAGAAATGATACTATTATGTGGTGTGAACCCACCCAGACCCCTTTTTCCGAACTACCTCTCACTGCTATCAGTTATAATAAAAAAGCACTAGATTCTATCTTCCAGGGTGATTATGACAAAGAAACGATGAAGACCACTATTGACAATCTTAATCTCCTCTATGTGGCTTTCACTCGGGCTAAGGAAAACCTCTTCATATTTACCTTAAACAAGAAAGGACAAACTGTGGCGGACATTCTTCTCAAACACATGCCTGAGTTTATGAAGTGGAATGATGACTCTATGTCCTATGAATTTGGAACATTAGAACCTTCTGACGATTGCGCCGACACGTCTTCACATATTTCTCTGCCCTTCATTGACAGGATTAATAATCTGACTTTTCGTCAGTCTGACAAATCTATGCAGTTTATTGGGAGTCTTGACGATGACAACGAAACTCCTAGCAATACATATCTGCATCAAGGACTGATTATTCATCGTTATTTTGAATTGATTCATACTCCTGAAGACGAGCAGACTGTATTAGAAATACTTGAAGAAGAAGGTAGTTTTGAAAACGAGACATTCAAAAACGAGATAATCGAAATAATCCACAAAGCATTCAGAAATCCTGAAGTGCAGAAATGGTATGACCCTCACTGGACTGAAATGAAAGAATGTACTATCATATACAGGGATGAGAACGGCAATCATGTTGAGCGCCGTCCTGACAAAGTCATCTATGATGATAAAGAGACAATAGTCATTGACTACAAGACAGGGGGAAGACGTCCCGAACACGAAGTTCAAGTACGAAACTACATGGATTTGCTCTCCTCAATGGGCTACCACAACGTAAAAGGCTTTCTCTGGTACATCACCAGTTCAAAAGCACAAAACGCCATTGTCGTTGTCTAAAAAATAGTTGATGTTGTCGCTCTATGTCTTTTTCTGGTTACTCACGCAGAGTTTTTTTTACAAGCCCTACGGCACAGATTAAAAAAGAAAAATTCAAGTGTTATTCAGTGCATGAGTAATAAGAACTATTGTTACTTAGACGTCTATTTGCCTGTAAAATACAGGAACTGAAAATGCTGGAACAGAATTTTCAACGAACCGAATGCAGAGTCAAACTTGTTTGAACTATGCTGAGGTGAGACCGAAAATGCAGGAACTAAATAAGGCATTATGATGGGAATCTTCCTATCGGTAATGACTTAATTTTCGCAAATTTTCGTGTTTTTCGTGGTAAAAAAACTCTGCGTGAGGTACTAGTAAATGCAGGAACCGAGATTAATGGTTATCGTTCTCGTTTAATTAGTTGTTAAAATAAAACTTTTAATTTTCTATGTTTCTATACAATGTAATAGCAGACCTTTACAAACGCAAGGGAGAGGATATGAAAAACGTGACTATCATATTCCCAAACAAGCGTGCCGGATTATTTGCAAACCAATACCTCTCTGATATTGCTCAAAAACCCGTCTGGGCACCTCAATACACCACTATCACAGAGTTCTTCTCTTCACTATCCGACAAGAAAGTACCTGACGGTATCGAATTAGTCATGTACCTATACAAGGCATACCAACAATCAAACAAACACGATAAATATACCTTTGACCAATTCTATAACTGGGGTGAAATACTCTTGAATGACTTCCAAGATATTGACAACAACATGGTCAATGCTCAATCCTTGTTCGACAACGCATCTGCTCTCGAAACCCTCAATCGAACAGACTACCTTGACGACTCCCAACTCCAGGCAATAAGGACATTCTTTGCCGACTATGACGTAAACGACAAAAATCTGATTCGTAAGCGTTTCATAGATATGTGGAATAATATGTATGACTTATACACCCTTTTCCGCACATCTCTCGCTAATGATGGTTTGGCTTATGAAGCCATGCAGAAACGTGAAGTTGTAGAGAATCTTAACACTGTTTCTTCGCTCGATAATCGTACTTTCGCTATAATTGGGTTTAACGTACTTAATGAAACTGAACGACAACTGTTTCTTCATCTCAAAGCCAACACCGAAACTTATTTCTACTGGGACTACAACCCCAACTTCATACACCATGAAGCAAGTGCATTCATCGAAGAAAACATTAAATTATTCCCCAATGCCCTACTCCGTACTCAATCAGTCGAAGATTCAGGTTCTGCAACCTGCAAACTATCGTCAACACCAAATATAACGTCAACGACAACTGATTCAAACAACATTCAAATCTACTCTGCTTCTTCTGATACGGCTCAGTGTAGTTTCGCTTACAAGTGGCTGACTGAACATATAACCGACTCACATCCTCTCAACTCAAATGCTCTTATATTAGCAGACGAAAACTTACTGCAAACCTCTCTGCATTCACTTCCCGACGTTCCTATCAATATCACTATGGGATTTCCCCTCCGTCAAACCCCTATTGCCAGTTATGTGCAATCTCTATGTAAAAAGCATATACGATGCAATGATACTAATGATTCGGAGTCTCTGCTTACCTTCCTGATTGAGACTGTCAAACAAATTGGCAAAGTCAACAAAAAATCCGATCCTCTCACCATTGAGTCTATTTTCACAACTTATGAACTACTTTGCAGAATCAAATCGGTAATCTATGAAAATACAAAATTCCCTGAGATAAAAGACAATATTCACACACTCCTGCCTCAGTTGATTCTAAATCTCATCTCCTCCAAATCCATTCCGTTTCATGGAGAACCAGCCACAGGCATGCAGGTGATGGGGATGCTTGAAACACGTAATCTTGACTTCAAAAATATAGTCATACTGTCAGTCAACGAGGGAGTATTGCCAAAAATCAGCAATCCCAACTCCTTTATACCATATTTCCTGCGTTCGTCATACAATATGACTACCGTAGAAAAACAGACATCACTGTATGCCTACTATTTCTACCGACTGCTGCAACGTGCCGACAATGTTGCACTGGTTTACAACAACAGTACAGAAGGACTGAAAAAGGGTGAGATGTCACGGTTTCTTATCCAACTCCAATTAGAAAGAAAAGTTCAGGTGCAAACTCTTACCTCACCCAATCTTACTACAGTCCACCGAATGACAAGCGTAGAAAAGAAACCTCAACACATGGATGAAATGTTGTCAAAACTGAATTATACATTCAGTCCCTCAGCACTCAAGACTTATATTCAATGTCCGTTGCAATTCTTTTTCAAATACGTCTCACATATCACACCTCAGGACAACAACACAGATGAAGTCGAAGACTCAACCTTCGGAACAATCATCCACGAAGTTCTCAAAGACATATACACACCCTACATAGGTCAGACACTGACAGCCTCGCAGATTGAGTCACTTGCAAAGGATAGGGTCATGATAGAACAACTGGTGGATAAGCAATTCGAGGCACAACTCGCCACCCACAACACACCTGCCAACTATACTGGCGAACAATACCTCAACCGATTCGTGATATTAAAATACATCAACAACCAACTCCATCACGATGCCACACTGTCACCAATCAAAATCATTGCACTCGAACAAGACGCAAGATGCACCATCATTCAGAAGCCCCATCCCATAAAACTTGGAGGACGGATAGACCGCATTGATAACATTACCTATGCTTCGCACGAAGGTAGCATCACTCGTATAGTTGATTATAAAACTTCAAGCAAACAACAGACAACCAATTCCATAGAATCACTCTTCACCAATAGCGGAACCGACCACATATTCCAAGCATTCTGCTATGCTGAAATGTTGATTAGTACACAATTAACCAAGGACACAGAACCACAGAAATTCTCCAACCTTGCGCCAGCACTTAATTACATCAAACTTGTAGGCAGACAAGACTATGATTCGTGCATCACCCTGCCAGGGTCACAGCGCAAACGCACACCTGTCCTTGACTACCAAGGTCAGTGTCATACCGAATTCAAAGAGCGCCTTTCCAATTTAGTCAGTGAAATACTCAACACAAATATCCCGTTCCACCCCACAGACAACGAGAAGACCTGCGAGTATTGTCCATATCTACATATCTGTAACAAAGACAACAACGCAAAGCACTGAGTTCAACGAACCGAAAGCAGAGAGATGCAAAGTTTTTTACCACGGCGGAATGACTGAATGTCATTCTGCTTGCGACGAAGAGAGGTTTATCTCTCCCGAGGAATACCGAAGGCCCTACACGAAATAATACGAAAAATTCAGTTCCTGCATTTTCATCCTCACCTCAGCATAGATTAAGTAAACTTATCTCTGCATTCGGTTCGTTGAAAATTCAAAAACTTAAACATAAACATTAATACTGATTATAGTTGACACCTCATTGCACAAAGAATATTCACGGAACAATTCACGGATAATTCACGGTAATTCACGTTACGCCGTAGGCATTAGATATATTTATTTTAAACGTAAATGCCCGTAAATTACCCGTGAATTTAATCGTAAATTTTATTCTTTGAGCTAAAGAATCTTTGCGTCTCTCTGCTTTCTCTGCAAAGACTCAGAGTACATCTGTGATGTACTGAGATTCACAGGGGAGCATAGTGTAGGAAACTTGTTTTATACAAATATGCTACACTGTGGAGCAGAACAACAAAGTTGTCTGAGTCGCCTCTGCGTGAGATTTGTTTAAATTTTCGTGTAGGGCCTTCGGCACTCCTCGGGAGAGATAAACCTCTCTTCGTCGCAAGCAGAATGACATTCAGTCATTCCGCCGTGGTAAAAAAAAACTTTGCGTCTCTCTGCCTTCTCCGCAAAGACTCAGAACACAGCTGTGATGTGTTGTAATTTAGGTAGAGAGCAATACTGCAAACTTGTTTGCAAGGAGTGCTCTGCTAACTAAATCGTACCAGCAAAGCTGGCTGAGTCGCCTCTGCGTGAGACTTAGAAAAAGTTGACGCCTCTGCGTGAAACTTAGAAACAGTTGCCACCTTATCCTACTGTAATAAGATTGACTCCCAGCTCTGTGGAAATCAATGCAAGAGTCTGCAGCGTGAAGTTATGCCTTCCAGTCAGCCATTTTGAAATCTCCGACTCACGCTTACCAAGCTGACGTGCAAAATCCTTTTGCGACATGCCTTTCTCCTGCAATGTCGCATAGATCTTTTCAGCGATGCCATAAGACAATTCGCCTTCAAGTTTCTGCTCAGGAGGAATGTTGTTGTAGCATTCCTCGAAAAGTTTGCTGTGTATCTTCATATTTCAAAAATCAAATCTTCGATACCAATAATCTTATTTTCTTCAATAGTAATGTCACCATTAGCCTGTGAATCTTTCAGCAATTTATCAAAAGCCTGCAAGTCCATGACATAGCCATTCAGTTCTGGATTTTTTGATTCCTCACGCGTCAACTGATTCTTTTATCTCACGCAGAGGCGTCTCAGCCAGCTTTGCTGGTACG
>JAGHSE010000154.1 GCA_018066015.1 Candidatus Colivivens equi | reverse complement strand
GTATAAAACAATTTTTACTTATGGCGCAAAGTCATAAGACAAAGAATTATTTTTCTGTTGGTTGTGATAGTATTGATGAAGTTATTAGCAATTATAATTTAAAGGCAGATTTCCCTTCAGGTAATCAGCCTTTTTTTTTAATTCCTGCTTTGGCAGACCTTCATGTTCACTTCCGCGAACCAGGTTTTGAGTACAAAGAGACAATCCTGTCAGGCGCACAAGCCGCTGAGAATGCAGGATATGGTTTAGTGTGCACAATGCCAAACCTCATACCGGCACCTGACTGTTTGGAAAATCTGAAGATTCAGTTAGAGGCAATACAACGTTGCAAAACGATGGTCAAGATTTTGCCATATGGTTGTATTACAAAAAACAGACAGGGTTATGAACCTGCCGATTATGAGAGCATGTACCCATATGTTGCAGGATTTAGTGATGACGGCAATGGTGTAGAAGATGAGGACTTGATGGAGGAATGTATGCGAAGAATTGCATCACTCGGTGGATTGATAGTTGCCCATTGCGAAAAAGGCAATGGAAATGACCGAGAAAGGGAATATACAGAAGTGGAACGCAATATACGTTTGGCAAAGAAAACAGGTTGTCGACTCCACCTATGCCATATTTCCACAAAAGAGAGCATTGAGTTCATCAGCAAAGGAAAGGCGGAGGGTGTAAATGTCACTTGCGAGACTGCCCCCCACTATCTGTTGTTTACTGCAGATGATACAAAAGGGCAACCAAATATGAAGATGAATCCGCCATTAGGTACGTTTGAGGACAGACAGGTACTAGTAGAAGCAATGAAAAATGGCACCATAGACGTAATAGCGACAGATCATGCCCCCCACTCTCAAGACGAAAAGAACCGTGGATGGAATGACAGCCTTAATGGAGTTGTAGGACTAGAAAGTGCTTTTCCTGTAATGTTCACCTCGTTCGTAAATACTGGTATCATTTCATTCAACAGATTGATTGACTTAATGAGTAACAATGCATATAAGATTCTACACATCAAACAACCACCTTATTATATAAAGGTAGATATATCTACACCATATAACATTGACTCTTCCCAATTCATGAGCAAAGGGCGCTCTTGCCCTTTTGACGGAATGAAAGTAATAGGAAAGGTACTTCCATAAACTATAAACCATAAACCATAAACCATTAAATGAAACGTACAGACATCAAGAAAGTATTGGTAATAGGTTCAGGACCTATTGTTGTTGGACAGGCTGCAGAATTTGATTATGCAGGTACACAGGCGTGCATAGCATTGAAAGAAGAGGGCTACGAAGTGGTACTCGTCAACAGCAACCCTGCAACTATCATGACTGACCCACACATGGCAGACAAGGTTTATATGGAACCCCTTACATTGGAATATATTGCAAAAATAGTAAGATATGAGCGCCCAAATGCCATATTGCCAGGACTAGGAGGCCAAACTGGACTCAATCTGTGTGTGCAATTAGCTAACAAAGGTGTTCTTGATGAATGTCATGTAGAAATTTTAGGAACCCCTCTCCACAGCATTGAGCGGGCTGAAGACAGAAAACTCTTCAAGGAAATGTGTATGAGCATAAACGAGCCTGTCATCCCTTCTCAGATTGCAAACTCGTTGGAAGAAGGCCTAGAAGCTGCAAGACAGATTGGGTACCCGGTAGTCTTACGTCCTGCATATACTCTTGGAGGTTCTGGTGGTGGATTTGCCTACGATGAAGAAGAATGTCGAAACCTTATGCACATAGCTCTATCTCTTTCACCTGTCAGCCAGGTACTTGTAGAGAAAAGTGTAAAGGGTTACAAGGAAATTGAATTTGAGGTAATGCGCGACTCAAACGATACCATACTTAATATCTGCGGTATGGAAAATATCGACCCTGTAGGAGTGCACACTGGTGATTCCATAGTTGTAGCACCTATTCTCACCCTCAACGACCATGATTACAAAATGCTTGAAACATCAGCAAAGAAAATCATCAAAGAGTTGGGAATAGCTGGCGGATGCAATGTGCAATTTGCTCTTAATCCTGAGTCCTCGGAATATTATCTTATTGAAGTTAATCCACGAGTTTCACGCTCGTCTGCTTTGGCATCAAAGGCAAGTGGATACCCTATTGCAAGAGTAACTGCTAAAATTGCTGTAGGATTGAATCTGGATGAAATCATGCTCAATGGCATTCCTGCCAATTTTGAACCAAAGCTTGATTATATTGTAACAAAAGTACCTCGTTTTGCTTTTGATAAGTTCTCTGATGCATCAAACCGTCTCGGTACGCAAATGAAGGCAACTGGTGAGGTTATGAGTATTGGAAAAACTTTTGAAGAGTCATTACTCAAGGCTATTCGTTCACTTGAGACTGGAGTATGCCATATTTATCACAGCAAATTCAACGACTGGAATAATGACGATTTGTTGCAATACATTAGTGAAAGTCCTGATGATAGAATGTATGCTGTTGCTCAACTTATCAGAAATGGCATATCTGTAAAGGCTATTCACGACAAAACACAAATAGCTGAATATTTCATTGAAAAACTATGTGGAATAGTTGACATGGAATCCAAAATCAAAACGGATTGTTGCCAGGAAGTCTTCGTCAAAGCAAAACAAATGGGATTTTCTGACAAATACATCGGAATGGTGACAAACAGGAAGCAGGAAGAAGTAATTAAATTCCGTCAGGCACATAATATCTATCCTACATATAAACACGTCAATAGTTATCCTCAAGATGCACATTTGCCTTATCTGTACTCTTCATATAATTATACAGAAAACTCAAGCGAACAAAAAAAATCTAACAAGAAAAAAATCATAGTGCTTGGTGCAGGACCTATACGAATAGGACAGGGTGTGGAATTTGATTATTCTACTGTCCACGCAGTATGGTCTCTGCAAAAATTAGGATATGAAGCTATCATCATAAACAACAATCCAGAAACAGTAAGTACTGACTACACAACAAGTGACAAACTCTATTTTGAACCTCTGACGGTTGAAGATGTAATCAACGTAATCGCACTCGAATCGCCAGAAGGTGTTATCGTATCTCTTGGTGGACAAACTGCAATAAATCTTGCAGAACCTATTTCACGACTTGGGGTGAATATTATCGGTACTGATACTAGTGCCATACAAAATGCAGAAGACCGTGATTGTTTCAAGAAAATAATGGATAAAATTGGCATACCTCAACCTGAATCAGAAGCTGTAACTAACATAGAGAATGGGGTGCGTGCTGCAAAACAAATTGGTTTTCCTGTGCTGGTTCGTCCTAGTTATGTTCTTGGTGGTAGGGCAATGCAAATAGTCAGCAATGTTGACGATTTGAAACATTATCTGCATACCGCTGTAGAAATAGATGCTGACCGCCCTGTGCTTGTTGATAAGTATATAGAAGGTAAAGAGCTTGAAGTTGATGCTATATGTGACGGACGCGATGTTTATATTCCTGGAATCATGGAACATGTTGAAAAAACAGGTATTCATTCAGGTGACAGTATCAGTGTATATCCAACATTCAGTGTCAATCAGAATGTCAAAGACAAGATTATCAGTTATACAGTGCAACTTGGATTGGAAATAGGTATTGTTGGATTGTACAACATTCAGTTTATTGTTGATTCTAACAACAAAGTATATGTTATAGAAGTCAACCCTCGTTCCTCTCGTACTGTTCCGTTTATTTCAAAATCAACAAACATACCAATGGCGCACATTGCCACACGGGTGATGCTTGGTGACTCTCTGCGTAGGCAAGGTATTTTTGAAGTTTATGCACGCGAAAAGGGCAGATGGTTTGTAAAAGCTCCAGCTTTCTCGTTTGCTAAGATTCGTGGTATGGAACCTTATTTGTCTCCTGAAATGAAATCTACAGGTGAAGCTATTGGATATGACAAGTCATTAACACGTGCTCTATATAAATCATTACAGAGTTCTGGAATGAAAATGGCTACTTACGGTACCATCATTGTCAGTCTGTGTGATGAAATGAAAGAAATTGCCGTTCCTTTGGTCAGACGTTTCTATAACCTTGGTTTTAACATAGAAGCAACACGCAGAACAGCTGAGTGCATGATTGCGCATGGTATCAAGACACGTACTTTACAGAAAGTAGGTAGAGGCGACAATGACATTATCCACGAATTACAGAAGGGACATGTAAGATATGTAATCAATATCATTGACATCAGTCAGCACCATGATCATCTGGATGGTTATGAAATACGCCGTGCTGCTGTTGAAAACAACATTACCACTTTCACTTCGCTCGAAACAGTAAAAGTGCTTCTTGACGTATTGGAAGAGATTACACTCGGTATTTCCACAATTGATGCAGAATAAAATTTGATGAAGCCTCAAAAATAATCCATAAACCCTAAACCATTGATACAAGATCATTACATAATCATTCAAAATGACAAAATAGCTAACAACATCTATAAAATGGTTGTTGAAGGAGATACTAAAGTTGTCATTTCACCTGGTCAATTTGTCAACATTCGTATTGAAGGATGTTTTTTACGCCGCCCTATTAGTATATGTGATTGGAACGACAAGACAATCACTTTACTCTATAAAGTTGTGGGTAAGGGTACTGAAATCCTATCGGAAATGAAACCACTTACAAAATTAGATATGCTTGTTGGACTTGGTAATGGTTTTTCTATTAAAGACAGTAAAGTGCCTATGCTTATTGGTGGTGGTATCGGACTCGCACCTCTTTTTGGACTTTGTCGCAGAATGCCCCAAAAAACTGTTGTTGTAATTGGGGCTGATACACAAAGAAGCCTGTTTTTTGTAGATGAATTCAAGTCATTAGGAGCTGACGTCATCATTTCTACAGATGATGGCAGTGAAGGAACGAAAGGATTTGTGACTGATGCTATCAAAACAAATAATATAGAGTGTGACTATTTTTATACTTGTGGTCCAATGCCTATGATGAATGCTCTAAACACCTATTTACCAGAAACTGTACCTGGACAATTCAGTCTTGAAAGCAGGATGGGATGTGGTTTTGGAGCTTGTGTGGGATGTAGCATCGAAACTACAAATGGTGTGAAGCGAATATGTAAGGACGGCCCTGTATTTTATAGGAACGATTTGCGTAATGAATGTCATAAAATGTGAACAGATTAATTTGGAATGTAATAAATGGTAAACATAAGTGTTAATCTAAATGGGGTACAGTTGCAGAATCCAATAATTCCAGCAAGTGGTACATTTGGCTTTGGTAATGAATTTCGTGATTTCTACGATGTCAATATCCTTGGTGCAATATCTATAAAAGGAACGACTAAAGAACCACGATATGGTAATCCTCAACCAAGAATAGCTGAATGTAGTTCGGGGATGATAAATAGTGTTGGACTGCAAAATCCAGGTATTGACACCGTTGTCAACAAGGAAATACCAAATTTGCGCAAATTTTATCATCAGCCCATTATTGCTAACATCAGTGGCTTCTCCATTGACGAATATGTTGAATGTTGCAACAAGGTTGATGCTTTGGTTGACATAATTGAGGTGAATGTCAGTTGTCCAAATGTTCACAATGGAGGTATGAGTTTTGGTACAAATCCAGAATCAGCGGCTATGGTTACAAAAGCAGTGAAAGCCGTAACAACCAAACCTGTATTTATTAAACTCACACCAAACGTTACCGACATTGTCAGCATTGCAAAGGCTTGTGAAAATGCTGGTGCTGACGGTTTGACATTGATAAATACTCTTTTGGGAATGCGAATTGATATCAAAAGACGCAAACCTATCATAGCTAATAAAATGGGCGGTTTTTCTGGTCCAGCTATATTCCCTGTTGCAATAAGGATGGTTTATCAGGTTGCAAAGGCGTGCTCTATACCAATCATCGGATGTGGTGGTGTTTCTAATGTTGACGACGTGATTGAAATGATGATGGCAGGAGCAACGGCAGTAGAAGTTGGCACTGCAAATCTCATTGAACCAATGACTTGTAAGACAATCATACAACAACTTCCTAACAGACTATTGGAAATAGGTTTTAATAATATTCAAGATATAATAGGAATAATATGAATAAAGATGTTATCATTGCTTGTGATTTCTCTACCCAAGAACAGACTTTGACTTTTTTGGATAAATTTCAAGATGTTAAGCCTTTTGTAAAAATAGGTATGGAATTATTTTATGCTTGTGGACCAGATTTTGTAAAAACCATAAAATCTCGAGGACACAAGATATTTCTTGACCTGAAGTTGCACGACATTCCAAATACTGTCAAAAAAACCATGCACGTTCTTTCTATGCTTGACGTAGATATGTGTAATGTTCATGCTGCTGGAGGTATTGAAATGATGAAATATGCTATTGAAGGACTTACACGCCCAGATGGTACACGTCCGTTGCTCATAGCTGTCACTCAACTTACATCTACAAGTGAAGATATGCTCCACAATGAACTGCTTATTGGCAACACGATGAACGACACTATAGTACACTACGCAAAAAATGCAAAAAATGCAGGACTAGATGGTGTCGTGTGTTCTCCTCTTGAGGCTGGAGAGATAAAAATGCAAGTAGAAAATGACTTCTTGACTATTACACCTGGCATACGATTTGAAGACAGCAAAAAAGATGACCAAGTACGTATCACGACTCCTGCACTCGCAAGAGAATTTGGTTCTGACTTCATTGTAGTAGGACGCCCTATTACCATGGCAGATGACCCTGTTGCTGCATATAAAAAATGTTGTCAGGAGTTTATCCATAAACTATAAAACATAAACCTATATCACCCACAATGGAAAAAATGGAAATAACAATAGCAGAACAACTTCTTAAAATCCAAGCTGTTTTTCTGCGTCCACAAGAGCCCTTCACATGGGCAAGTGGAATAAAGAGCCCTATTTATTGTGACAATCGCATAATCCTATCATACCCTGCAACAAGGGAAATTGTAGAAAATGCTATTGCAGAAACTGTGAAAAGAGAATTTCCTGAATGTGAAGTTCTTATGGGAACAAGTACAGCAGGAATAGCACATGCAGCTATAGCCGCAACCATTCTCAATATGCCTATGGGATATGTACGAGCAAAGGCAAAAGACCATGGTCGAGGTAATCAAATAGAGGGAAGATTGAATAAAGGACAAAAAGTCGTAGTCGTAGAAGACCTTATTTCTACTGGTGGAAGTTGTATATATGTTGTCAATACTTTGCGTGAAGCTGGTGCAGATGTTCTTGGGATTGTTAGTATTTTTACTTACGGACTAAACAAAGGCCTTCAATGCTTGAAAGATGCCAATGTAAGAAATGTCAGCCTATCTAATTATGACACGCTCATACAAGTTGCAGCACAACTAAACTACATAAAACCAACAGATGTTCAAACACTTCTTGACTTCCGTAATAATCTATAATTAAATCTTTCTACTATTACCCTGCACATCTCAAAACTATAAACCATATCGCTTATGAGACATTTGATAGACATAATGGATTTCACCACAGCTGAAATTGATGAACTTATTACAACAGCACTTGACATAATAGAAAATCCCGATAAATATCGTGATGTTTGTCGTAACAAAAAACTTGCTACTCTTTTTTACGAACCAAGCACACGTACTCGTCTCAGTTTCACTGCTGCCATGATGGAACTTGGTGGACAAGTATTAGGATTTTCCGATGCTAAAAGTTCGTCGGTCAGTAAAGGGGAAAGTGTGCAAGATACAGTAAGAGTAGTAGAAAATTTTGCTGACATCATAGCAATGCGTCATCATACAGAAGGTGCACCTTTGGAAGCAAGTCAAGTGGCACACGTTCCTATTATCAATGCCGGCGATGGTAGCCATGCTCATCCTACTCAAACTCTTACAGATTTGCTTACCATAAGCAGAGAAATAGGACGCCTTAACAACTTTACCATTGGTTTCTGTGGGGATTTAAAATTTGGTAGAACTGTTCATTCTCTTATTCAAGCTCTATCACGGTACGAAAATATAAAAGTTATTCTCATTGCACCAAATGAACTTAAACTGCCTTCTCAATACAAGATAGGCAATATTATAAAGGATGTTGAAACTATTGAAGAAGTATTGCCTGAATTGGACGTTCTCTACATGACTCGAGTACAACAAGAGCGCTTCCTTGACCAGGATGAGTTTGAAAAAGTAAAAGATAGTTTTGTCATAAATCTTCATAAGCTACAAACAGCCAAACCAACAATGCGTATTCTCCATCCTCTGCCAAGAGTTAATGAAATTCTTGCAGAAGTGGATTCCGACCCTCGTGCTGCTTATTTCCGCCAAGTAGGCAACGGAAAATTCATTCGCATGGCGCTAATCTATAAACTACTACTCTGGTCAAATAAATAGAATCACATTTTTAACTCAGTTAAAAACCTATCCTCAACAAATCTGTTCTGCCACCTTGTTGAGGTTATGGAATTGTGAATAATCGCTCTCTGCAGGCACTCCATCTACATCGCCAAGAGCAGTGGTGGAACATGGGGTAATGATTAATAAACGGCCAATTACACAAGCATTAAAACGTTTCTGTTCGGGTTTCCAAAACTCGCTTATAGGTAGCATAAAGATTCCTATTGATGGTTTCAAAGATACATTCCGGTCTCCTTGCGTTGGCATCTGACAGGGTACTGCGTCTCGGCATGAGCCTTACTCCGAGATGAGCGAGTTTGCATGCCTCTGGAAACATGGAGTCGGTTATTCCCGCAAAGAATCGAAACGCCTGATGACAGCATAGAGCATTATTACCAGATGTTGCCAAGCATCAAAGTGTTTTACATAGCGTTCACCACCGTTTTCACGGCTAATTTTGAGAATTTTGTCCTTGTCAAGCAAATTAATCAGCTGTCCATACAACGGCTGTCCGATAAAATGTGGACCTTTGTGCATCGTTATAGGGGTGTTCTATGAATTCCCCGCAAAAATAAATAATTAACGAACTATGGGCGTTATTGCTATTTTGATGTTTTTGGCTTTTTCTTTGCATCTTGCTGTTCTTCATTCAGTCACGATGCCCGCATCGCTGGCTTTGCCAGCTA
>JAGHSE010000166.1 GCA_018066015.1 Candidatus Colivivens equi | reverse complement strand
CTGTGTTATGTGGTCCTAATGGTTCTGGTAAGAGTACAATAGTCCGATGGATATATTACTTAGTGAACTTGATTCATAATTATGATATTTATGAGTCTTCAGAATATGTCAATGAATTGAAAGATATACTTTTAGGATTAATCCGTTTACGCATACCAACATATTCGTCAACAACATATCTTGAAGACTCTATATCGCGTATTGTGAGATTGAATCCACAAAGTGAGAATTACATGGATGAAGTTCGTTCGGAATTCACTAATGCTATTACGCTTTTCTCTGAAGACTTAGTGTCATATTTGCCTAAAATAGGTGAGAGAAAGGTTTCGCGAGTTTTGAATTTTATCCAAGAAATATTGGGAAATGAAGAAATTTTGTTAATGCATTCTATAGGTACTGATTATTATAGAGAACTATTTTCAGATTGCGAAAACAAGTTGTATGAATCCTACCGAAAAAATATAGAAATCCACCCTATCGAAAACTTGAAGAAGTATATTATCCAGCACTTTGAAGAGTATGATCCGTTTCCTACGCGGATCCAAATAGCGGAAGATGATGTTAAACTATTAAGCAAAGAGTCTTTTGACAATCTTTTAGGTCTGCATCGTGCCATATATATAGATACCCCAATGTCGGTTGTTACTATGGCAAGTAAGATGAATAATGCGCATTGGTACTATCTACAAAATCTGCTTATTCAAAAAAACAAGAATCACATTTATACAATGGCAGATAAGAAAATACAAAGACGAATTCATAGTATATTACATGGTACAGTTGAGACTCGTAAAGAAACACAATCAAGAGCAAAATTGCATTTCGTACGAGATGATGGTTTGGATATTGAGGTTTCTAAGATAGCTACTGGTATGAAATCGTTTGTATATTTGCTGCAATTATTGAGTAATGGATGGTTAGATAAGAACACACTACTTATAATAGATGAACCTGAGGCCCATGAACATCCGCAATGGATTGTGGATTTTGCAAGATTACTAGTTTTACTAAATAAAGAATTAGGAGTGAAGTTTTTATTGGCAAGCCATAATCCAGATATGGTCTCTGCAATTCAATCTATAGCTAAACGTGAAGGAATAATTGATGATCTGACATTCTATCAAGCAAGTCTTGAGGATGGAAGTCTTTATAAGTATCGTTTTGAAAATCAGGGAACAGAATTGATGAATATATTTAAGTCTTTTAATATTGCTTTAGATAGAATTCGAGATTATGGAGAACGAGTTTGATATTATATATGATAATTCCATAATAGAAGAGCATCCTTATTATGCCAAATGCAAATCTGATATGATGGCAATATCTGCAAAGGATTATGGCGATAAGTATAAATTTGACGCAAATGTTAAAGCTTTGGATTTGGATGACTTAGAAAAGACGTTTCAGAAATCTTCTTTAGATAATACGATGGATGTGGCTATCGGCATTCGTCCTGAATCAAAATCTACATCATCGATATTATTGATTGAATACAAAATGGGCTATAAGTCTATTAACAACATTAGTTGTACCAACTTAAAAAGCAAGGTGAGGCATTCTTGCGATTTACTACAAAGTAATTCGCAAATATATAATCAAATACAATTCTTCGTTTTTAGTGAATCGTTATATGAGCAAGCACGTCGCTATTTCAATCAAAAACAAAGAAGTAAAGAAATCTCTCCCGCTTTTACTGCCATCAGTCCGTCTTTGTTAGCAGGAAGTATACATTCTAAAGATATAGGTAACACACATAAGTACTCGAATTATGATATAAGTTCATCGATATTCAAACATATACAAAGTTGTGACATAAATAAAGTTATTTCCACATTTCAATATTGGTGTGAAGAGCAGAAGAAATGTGGCTATCATAATGATAATTCTGAACAAATCTATATTCAAGGAATTTTGAAACCTATGTGGAAAAATTTTTTAACACAAAACATGGTTAAAGATGAGGATAGTATGATAGATATTGAAATACTTTTAGATGAGTACCCTTGGCTAAATTCATAGTACAGTAAATCTTGACTTCCATTCCCACATTCAAATAATAATCTTCCTCAAACAAGGCAAAGTATATGGTAAGTGACTTGTTGATTCAGACTCGTGGCTATGGAAACAACCTATTAGCTATAGAGATGAAGAAAAAGGGCAATAGAAAAAACAATAAAGAGGATAGGGAACGGTTAGAATCCTTAGTATCATCAGCAAACCCTAAAACCACCAACCACTGTGTACATGATACACTACTTGGTGCATTCATAGTTTATTCTCCAGAAGAAGTATATATTGAGTACTATGAGAATATCAATGGATTAGGAGAGATGACCGAACAAGAAGTCTTTCCACTTGATGCACTTAACACCTGATGTTATAAACAAACTCAGGTCACTCCCATCCCTAAAAACGTTTCAGACCAAAAACAACTCAAAAGAGACCGCGGAACCTGTCCCTCCGGTCCTCAAAGAATAACAGGATTAGAAAGTAATATCATTCGACGAGCTAAATGAGTCGGAGTTCCTACATTTTTAAATTAAGCAATGAATACCTCGATAAAAGAAATACAACAAGCATCAGACATTTTGACATGTATGAATGCAAATCCAGCATACAACGAGTATAATAAATGGCGTCAAGATATACGCAACGGAGTCTATTATGCAATTTCAGAACATATACTTGATACTGTGCTGGAGGGCGATAAATCTGCGTTCTCACTTCTTATGGACCAAATGTCTTATATGAATGATGCCCAAAAGGAATCAATAAAGACATTGTACAATCATACAGAAACAGAAGCATTGAATAATTTGAAGGTAGATTTGATGAACAAA
>JAGHSE010000143.1 GCA_018066015.1 Candidatus Colivivens equi | reverse complement strand
CAAATATTAGGGCGGATAATGCAATGATAGAAAAGATGGTCTAATTGATGGAAAAGCAGTTAAAATATGATGTGTTTCTATGCCATTCCAGTTTTGATAGGGGAAAAGTTGATTTAATTCGCAGGCATTTACGGGAAGCAGGATTACGCTGTTTCGTCTCATATTGTGACATTATTCCAAATAGGGTGTGGGCAGAGGCAATAGTTGAGGCTATTGATAATAGTCGAATGATGGTGGCTATTGTTAGTCAAAGTTTTAATGAATCACCTCAGGTGGACCGGGAGATAGAGATGGCAAGTCAGAATAACATTCCGATATTACCTATTAAGCTGGAAAAATGTGAGTATCAATGTGCAAAAAAATACTATTTGGGTAATTTGCACTATATTGATGCAAGCAATAGTTTGAAAGAGTCTTTGCCTCAGTTGTCGGATAGTATAAAAATACAATTGAATCTTAATTCTGAAACTGTTGTTAGTGGGAATAATGGTGGTACGAGCGAGATAAATAATAGAGAGAAAAAAGTAAAGACGCATTTGTTCTGGTTGCCGCTGTTTTTGCTGTTAGTTTCAATTGGATTTCTTGTGTTTTTTTATCCGGAGTATGTACATGAACATCAAGAAAATGTGAGAGAAAGAGAAATGGAGAAAAACATGCTGAGTATTGAAGAACAGTATCAGAACTGTTGTGGCGTTGATGATGTTTTAACCAAGAAGTTGTTGGGGAAAGTAAGAGCAGAAATTGAAGGATATGTTTGTAATTGTGATACATTGGAAGATTATGAATTGATGAGGTTAAAAAGTATTGAACGCAATTTGGATAGCCTGGTTAGACCGTCATTGGATCTTGTTGGTGAAGGAGAAATAAGAGATTTAAATGTACCAAATTATGATTTGGCAAAAAAAGATGCATCGAAACAAAAACTATAGGAAATGTGCCTGTTCCGTGGAAAATTAAAAAAGGTTAGGATGGTGTGGCTTATCGCCATCCCTGTTGGAAAGAAAGAATTCATGAATTACTATCATGCTTTCCCTCAATCTGATTTCATGAGAAGTTTGAGGACCCATGAAAACAGTGATTCGGAAGATGATCTTTGGGTAAGTTATAAAAAGACATCATCATTGCTGTCAAATTGCATAAGGGAACTTAGAAAGCGAAATGTCAGAATTATCAAGAACTTCTGTTTGGAAGACTTAAAACTCATAAAGGATTATGATGTTACTATCTTTATGGCCCATCATTATGACAGTTCTGATGCCATTGAAATAGGAGGCAGTTATGTGCCCACTTCATCTTTTATTCAAAACTTTCCATCCGACTATTCTGGCGTGTTTGATGCGTCGTCGTGCTATTCTTCTTTATTCCAGACAAGACTTAAATTGCATTGCCCAAGCTGTCGTGTGTTGGCAGTCAGTTCTAAGACCGCTGTGAATCTTCGTCTTTTTTTGTATAGTGAAACTGTCAAACAGATGGTGAAAGATGATGAAGATTATCTGGCGGCATTAAATAAGGTTTGTGTTCGGTTGGTGGATTCGGTTGGTGTTGGTAATTATGATGTCCGGCCGGATATGGTGTGCTTGGGAAATGATTTGCAGTCGTCGGTGTTTGCTCCAAAGGAAGTTTCCAAAGGAGATAACATCATGGTACAGCTTTTCTTGTACAAATCACAGGATGAGCAAGATGTTATGCTCACTGCTTTAATGGTTGATGAAAAGGCTACGGTCAGGAATAAGAAATCGATTTGCGTGAAAATAAAGAAAGGAGATTATGTCGTTGTCTCATTAGAAATATTGAATAAGGCGTCAAGTGATTTTGATACTGACAGTGATAGGAAAATGATGGAATGGATAGGAAAACCGATGTCAGTGGAATTCTTGGTCAGGGTATCCGATAGTTGCGTCTCGAATTCGTTTGATGGCAAAATCAGATTGGAAGTGAATTTCGAAAATGTGGTTGACATGTTGTTTAGAGTCAATATCGTCGAAAAGCAGAATCCTCAAATTCAGGGAGCGGATTTCCGTTTCGAGCCTCATGATAGGAATGATGAAATTAGGATGACATCCGAATTGGTTAGGCAACAGTTGGGAAATCAGATATGTCAGCTTGAAAATCAAATGGATAGTGATGGTGAAAAAAATGTTGAGAGAATAAAACGAGATATTGAAATATGTAAGCATTGTCTCAGTTTGCTTAACAATAAGACAACAGCGAATAATCCGGTCCTAAAAGTGTTTATCAGTTCAACCTCTGATATGAAAGAGTACAGGGATGTGGTGAAAAGATCTGTTGAAGGAAGTAATCTTTATCCGGAAATGTACGAAAATTGGTCTCAAAAAGACATTTATCCCCGTGATATGTGTTGTGAAAAAATGATGGGTACCGACATGGCTTTGTTCATCCTTGGTGCCAGCTATGGGTATGTCGAACCAATTTGGAATCTTTCAATGACAGAAATTGAGTTTTATGTCGCTTTGCAGTCGGGAAAGGAAATGCTTGTATATGTGGATAAGAATTATCAGTCAAAGATGAATGAATTAAACGAGACTGACAGAAGGCTGGCGAATATGCAAAAACAATTCATCGAGGCTGTGTCAAAATACAGGATAATACGCTATTTTTCTGATAAGTTCGATTTGGAGTTACAGTCACACTATGAATTGGGAATACTGAAGGCAGCTATTGAAAACAAAAATAAATGTAATTAACGTTATTAATATGGAAAACGAAGTAATTGTATGCAAAAAATGTGGTGAGAAATTCACGGTTGATACGACTTCATTGGAAGAAAAGGAAGTTGTTTGCCCTAAGTGTGGCGCAACTATGAGAGTGTTTAATGCGGGGAACCGCTCAATAAGTTATGTTATTTCCAACGGACTGTATATGGCAGCTGAAAATGATGCAATTCCTGTTAAGAAAAAGAAAACACTGTCCTATAGGTTGACTAATCTGGCAAATTCATATCTGCGTATACCAAAGAGAAAGAGAGTGGCATTTTTTCTGTCGGTGGCAATTGTTGCTGCAATAGGTTTTTTGATATGGCATTTTACCAGACCTTTGCCTGTTGAGGAAACAATGGCGTTTCAGAACAAAGAAGAGATTTGGCAAGAGTATAGGGATAAAAACCCGTTTAATTTTCAGTCAATCGGCATTAAGAAATGTGAGGATGGAAGTTATGTGGTGATATTAAGCGAGCCGTCTGATAGACTCATGCCGGAACAAATTGAGAAGTTTTTCTCAAAATATCATAGCATCGTTTCGTACTCTGAGAAGAAACTTGGTTACGACGGTTGGCTAAAGGATGTGGTGGTTGCTCTTAATGGGTTGAGAGATTATCGTTTCAATTCTTTTGTTTCCCGATTGAACAACTTGTTTTATGGAACGAAATATAAGCCTTACTATATTGATTTGAATTCAATTCCAAAGCATACCGATTTTTCTGCTCAAAACATTAATTATCAGATTTCCGCCGAAGAAATCCGGAGTTGGTTTATTGAAAACAAAGAGTCTTTAATCAGTGTTGATGGAAGAACAAAAGGCTGTCTAAGTGATTGCATGGAAAAAGATGGCTTGTATTATAGCGAATCACCTGGGTTCGTGGTATGGATAATTAATACCGAAGACCTTAGCGAAAAAAAATTCAGGGATATATCATATAGGTTCTCTGTTGATTCTGATTTGATTTTTGGAGCTGTTAAGAAAAATAACCATGTGGCCATAATTGCCCGTGAACGCTCTATTCCTGTAACCGAAATGACCCCAATGAGAACGGAAATAATGTTGATGTTGGCGACAACTGACAAGGATGAATTGTCACAAAGCTATGAGAGAAACAATGTTTTCGCAGGTAAATTACCAGGGGGTAAGGACTACGCTCCGATTTTGTTGAGCGAGGAGTTGTGGCATACTGAGTATGGCAGCATATTGAACATTACGGACCAAATGCTAAAGTCGTGGTCGGAAAATGGAAAAGTCGAGTATGAAGAGTTTATTTATCCTCAGCCTGTTGATTGGGCTTTTGAAGATGGTGCCGTTGTTGATTTGGGAGTGCTGGAACTGACTTATAATTGGAACACTTCAGGGGCTGGATATGAAATTGAACCAACTAAAGAATGTCCTGTCCAAATATATGCTGTCAATAGGACGGGGTCTTTGCCAGTCAGTTATATCCCGGGTGATACTGATTCTATTTCGGAAAATGATCAGATTTACTTGTTCGAGGAAAAAGCTTATGATTTCTTCTCTAATTTGAACAGTCCCGAACTTTGTAAGGTTGTCCAATATGCTTCGTTTTATCAAATATGTCATAATTTAGGAGTTAAAGTTGATTTGGATAGCGATCTGGTTTATTACGATGTGACGACTTGTTCTTTGGAGCATGAAATGGAGTCTTTGTTGAATTCAATTCGACGCTATGACGCAACCGTTTCTGATAAAATTGATGATTATTATGATTTGAGTGCTGAACAGTTGGCAGAGTTTGGGGATATGGCTCTGCCGGTGCTTTTTTATCAGTTAGGTCAAGCAAACAGATTCAAACAGAATCTTGATTCGGTACAAAGCATTTTGAATGATGTTGAGCGCTATGGGGGCATTCGCGGGTCTGTTGCAGAATATGTTGTGAATCCAAGAGATATTGAATATGAACGTCTTATGCTACTGGCAAATAATCCGAATTGGGCCAACAATTCGGATTATGCTATGTATTTTGCGTTTCTATTAAGCAATTATATTGAAGATATAAAA
>JAGHSE010000334.1 GCA_018066015.1 Candidatus Colivivens equi | reverse complement strand
GAAGTGCTCGAACCTCAATGGCTGAGAAAAGAAGTGGCCGATACAATAAAGAGAATGTGGAATAAATACAAAGAAGACCAACAATGAACAAAAATGCTTTTTATTCAGCTGGTGGCTACATTCAGTTACCAGAAAAACATATCAAAGCCTATGTGGATGCATTCTGTGATGAATTCAAACGGACAGATACCGACTCCAAACTAATGCACCTACGCTATGCCACGGACAAAGGGTATGATATAATGTCAGAGATTCGTACATTCCTTGGCAATCACCCCGAGATTAGCGAAGACAGCATCAAAAGTACCATGGCAGGTTTTATTGCCCACATGAGATACCCTGGAGGTGATCGTTATGTAACAGATAGAATAAATACGTCTGATTGCATAAGCGAACTTCTGAATCTTGACGAGGTCTGTGAGTTGCTCCTTATTGAGATTAGATTGAGGTTTTCATACATCGAAGACGATAGCGACATTCGATTCTCTCAATCATATCTGCGATGGGGTAAACTTTCGTCTATGATTAAGTCGATAGGTACCGAATGGGCGAAGAAATATATCATCAATCCGACTGGCTATTATCCTATCAATTTGGACGATATTATTAAAGAAAACCTTTGGCCAGAGCTTTCAGAAAAGTACATGCAGTCTGGTTGGTATGATGAAACGCAAAAGCTGGTTTATCCTGATCCCTATGAAGAAAAGATTATCGATGAGTTTAACCTTAAGGCAAACGAGGATTGCCGTTATGTGCTTGGCGCTCCGGCAGAACCATGGCGAGGAAATCCTCTCAAGGCAAAAGTCATTATCCTCAGTCTTAATCCAGGGTTCAAAAGAGGAGTTAACGACAAAGTTAAGGAAAATATTCGCATCCAGCATCGCGAGGGAGCAATGTCGGAGCTATGCAATACGCTTAATTTCCATGCTCAAGGGTTGCTCTATCCACAAACATCATACGTCAAATCGCATGAGGAGTTCAAGGAAAAGTGTGATGCCAACATGCATAATATTGACTATGGCGATGTTCTGAATGAGATAGGCGATTATTATTGGCTCAACAACATCAACCGTCTTAACATACATGGTCAAGATACGTTTGATTTCTTCAGCAACTTTGCCATTGTGCAGTATTGCGCCTATACTTCAGTCAAATATAAGGATCTCCCCAACGGAACTGTATTACCCTCACAAGAACTGACCAAAGAACTTATCCGCTATTTGGTTTATAACCGCCAAGAAACTCTATTCGTCATCATGAGAGGTGCCAGTAAGTGGAAGGAACTCCTCGATCCTGACGTTTGGGAAAAGATGCAGGCTCGCACGATTATCAATCGGAATATGAGTCAGTCGCTGTCGGAAAAGAATCTGGGAGAACACGGGTTTAAGAAGATTATTAATAGTCTATGATTTCTGTAACAATAAATATATGGATATTGAAGATAGAATAAATGTGTGTCAGGAACCACAAGAGTTATTGGCTCTTATCGCAGAATGCCATGACATCGATACGCTTTTTAAGGTCTGGAAAGTATATAATGAGAAGAAACCTCTTCGGAATAAGATAGACGGCAAAATGGTTAGTGAGAAATCAGCTTTTATATCCGATGGAGTTTTATGCTTGCCTGAAGATAGACATGATAAATGGTGGTTAGAGCCGTCATACCCAAAAGTTCTTTTCATATTAAAGGACCAATACCAAAAAAATGACAGATGGGATGAAGATATACGAAACTGGCTTGTTTGGAGCGATGAAAAGAATCCTCATAGAGGTGAAGACATTCGAACCTTAAAGTCGATCAAAAAAGGAAACAAAAACATTTTCCGTCCACTCGGCAGATTGCTAATGGGCGTTCACGCAATTCTTGAGAATGATTCTTATATAGCATTTGAAGAACTCTCGGACGAAGTTGTTGCCGATTATATTTCAAACAATCCAATGGCTATCTTTGAGAGTAAAAAACAGCCAGGTGGAGCGATTCTTGACAGAAAAGTTTTGAAAGAGTATCTCGTCAGAGACCGGGATTTTATCAAGAGAGAGATTGAACTACTGGATCCAAATGTTATAATCTGTTGCGATAAATGTGGTATTATATATGCAGAGATTGTATCAATACTTGGAGGCGAATGCCATAATCCAAACATTACCAAGGTCTGCAATCATACTTATGTCATAAATTCATATCATCCATCTTATTCATATAGAGGTTATGAATTAGAATGTTACAACTATGTCATAAATGCATTATGGGAATATCTTCATCCTTACCAGGAAAAGAAGCAACTCCAAATGATCAGTCCAACTATTCACACAACTCCAAAAATTCTATGTGATAGAGTAAAAGAACTGACGCAATCTCCTGACTGGAGCATTTATAAGGACAGTGTAAATTTCCAAAAAAGGATTATTCAATATGAAGTCGAACCTCGTATCGGCATTGAGGCAATATTTGAGAATGATAATTGTTTCAGAATCTATTTGGCATTTTGGCGAGGCAGCGACAAATGGAAAAAGAACCCCCAAATGGCTATAACAGTCAAACATTACCTTGATAATCTTCGTGGTGAAATTGGCAAATGGGGAGCCAAAGGTGATTATCAAGACATGGAGAAAAAAATAGGAAAGCCTGGTGCGTTTTTGTACGAGATAGATACGACAAAAGAAAGTACTGAAGATATTGCTCTTGAACTGAAAAAATGGTATGATATATTATTAAAATGGTTGAATGAGTGTAATTTGATTGATTCCTGATAGAAATAATCATAAAAAAATAGTTTTTCATGGAGGTACGCCCACAAATGGCATACCTCCATTTTATTTTTGCACCCGTAATACTACATAGTTTTACAGTTCATCTTATTCAAAACTCAAATTTATGACAAATCAAATATCACTCGAAAAAGCCACG
>JAGHSE010000171.1 GCA_018066015.1 Candidatus Colivivens equi | reverse complement strand
GCAATGCTGAGGTGAGGCTGAAAATGCGGGAACCGAAATAATTCACGGAACAATTCACGGGTAATTTACGGGCATTTACGTTTAAAATAAAATATATTGTAGTTTTCTGATGCCTACGGCGTAACGTGAATTATCCGTGAATTACACGCGAATTGTTCCGTGAATTATTTCGGTTCCCGCATTTTCAGCCTCACCTCAGCATTGACGAGTGATGTTATATATTTGCAGCGTCAATCAAAACTAAGTCCGTTATCATCATAATGCTAATGCACGATATGGGTTTAAGGTGGGTTCTATAAATTCACCGAATAAGTAATAATTTTTCAAATATGGGTGATATCGTTCTTTTCAGCCCTTTTGTTTTTGTTTCGGCACCCAGGGTGTCGCTCCGCTTGTCCTGGGCTATGAACAGATTAGCCTTTCAGGCTGCACCGGGGCGAGGGCTCCTGCACAGGTACCCAGGGTGTCGCTCCGCTTGCCATGTGCTATGAACAGATTAGCCTTTCAGGCTGCATCGGGCGAGGTGCGAAGGAGGAAGACAAAAGTCAAAATCGCAAGAAACGAATTTTCAACGAACCGAATGCAGAGTCAAACTTGTTTGAACTATGCTGAGGTGAGGCAGAAAATGCAGGAACTGAATTTATAGAACCCACCTTAAGAGTGTTCAAAAATTTAGTGTGTTAATGGTGTGACATCATCACACGTCAATCGTTTCCAGTGTGCTGAAATTTACTCTACCTCTACGAATGGGGAAGGTAACATCAAATCTTGATTTTATCTTCTTTTTACCCCTTCGTGCGGGTTTGAACTTTAGTTTTTTTGCAACTCTCAAAGCCTCATCGTTCAGGACTTTAGTGAGTCCTCTCACGAGGTTTACTTCTGAGACCTTGCCTTTCTCGTTAAGCATACAAGCCACTGTAATATATCCATCAACATTATCAGTAGGTACAGGCACCTTGAAGGTTCGTTTCAGATAGTCGTTCAAGGCATCAGTACCACCTTTATATTTCGGGCCTTCTACTGGTTCCTCTCTTACGTTATCTCTTCGTTCTGAATAAGAATCACCATAAGGAACTCTGAATTCAAAAATCTGGGCTGAGCCCGTCAGACTCATTCCTCCAAAAACTATAAGAGCCACTATATACTTTAATCTGCCAATCATATTTCTATACAATTTCAATATCAATAATAAATTTTAACCCACAAAATTACAAAAAAAAATCAATACCCAAACATTATTAAGAATAATTGATTTAAATTTCTGTTCCAGCATTTTTTAGTACCTCACGCAGAGGCGTCTCAGCCAGCTTTGCTGGTACGATTTAGTTAGCAGAGCATTTCTTACAAAACGAGTTTTGCAGACCTGCTCTTCTAACAAAATCTCGCCCATCTATGATGTGCGCTGAGACTTTGCAGAGGTAGCAAAGAGACGCAGAGAATTTTTGCCGAACCGAGTGAAATACCAAATTTATTTGAGTATATCCGAGGTGAGAATAAAAATGCGGGAACCGAATTCTAATCCAATGAAGGGAAAAAGAACATATTGAGTGCAAATAAACAGATAGTCATCATTATTGAAGGGAAAGAGCGAAGTTCCTTGGAACAGCTTGCAAAGCAAGCCTTTGCGTCTCTCTGCTACCTCTGCAAAGACTCAGAGTACATCAATGATGTACTGAGATTCACAGGGGAGCATAGTGTAGAAAACTTGTTTTATACAAATATGCTACACTGTGGAGCAGAACAACAAAGTTGTCTGAGTCGCCTCTGCGTGAGATACCAGAAAAACAGTCGCCTCAGCGTGAGGAACCAGAAAAACAGACGCCTCTGCGTGAAACTTAGAAAATGCGGGAACCGAAACTTGAAGAATTGCCTATTAGAACACACATCGTAATTGTATTTGCAAGTCAATTTTGTCTTGTCCGTTAATTTCTTCCAGACCTGTCCCGATTACATCTCTGTTGAAATACCTGGTCCAACCTATTTTGCCATTCAAGGCCAGTATTTTACAGAGTGGTTTAGAAATATTAGCCGACAAACGAACTCCATTATAAAAATAAGACATCATTCCGTAGGAATATAATAATCCTGATTCATAAGCATATACTCTGGCGTTGTAATTATCTGTATTGAAATGGGTAAGTGTAATTGTGGCTCTTTCTTTTTTATCTCCAGTATATTTCAATGTTGTAGAAATTAAATATCCTTTATCTGATGTGTTTGAGGGCAAATGGTTAAACACAAGAGAGGCTGTAGATTTGATAGAAAAATGAGGTGTGATAGTTGCATCATACTGCAAACGTATGTTTTGATTGGTATAGAATGCTAATTGGGTTATTTCCTCATCATCCAATTCAAAGGTATAATTTTTTTGTTTTGATTTTATGTTATATCTTAAAGTCCACGTTGATTTTTGGTTTGGTGAAAACATCATTTGGCAGTGTCCTTCATATCCATAAGATTTGTCTGAGACTTGATATTTCAGATAAGGAAAATAAAAGAAGTCTGCATAGGTTTCAATTTTCAGATTAGCAACAATCTCGCTATCCCACCCTACGAACACCCCACTTTCGTTCTGAGGCGAAGAGTTTTCTCCAAACGATTTTCCAAACAACGAATGATACTTTGCCGAATAAGTACGTTGTATCAGTGTGAGTGTGTTGTAGGAATTTGGCTTAAACTGTAGTTTGTTTATTGTAGCGAAAGAGTTTTTGTTGTCAAATGCAGTTTCACCCGAGAATGTAAGTAATCTGTCAGTAAACAAATAATTCAGACTATAATTAGAAAAATCCGAACCTCTAGGATTGTAATATCTATACAACGAGGCTGGAGTGTCACATTTAGGTTGTAAGGATTTGGAAAGATGTGAGAATAACCCTGTCAATCCTACTCGGAATTTACCCTTACGAGATTCCCAACGTATATTTCCACCTACTACAAAGTTGCTTACGTCTTGCTTTTTCTGTATTTCTGAATGAGTTCGATGCATACCATCAGTCTTAAAAGTTGTGATGATATCCGACGAGTCATTGAGCAACGTAGCGTCAAGGTATCTGAATGAGGTAAATGCCGTAACATTAAATCTCTCTGATAAAGCAAGAGTGGTGGCGGCACCTCTGAAAAATGAACTTTCTGACATGGAAGAATGCTTGGAGATGCCTTTGTCCATATTGTGCATTGACGACAAAGTCATAATTTTACCAAATCCGCCAGAGGTATTTACAACCAATCCCTGACCAAAACTCAAATTATAATCACCCAATATTACTTTTTGTATTTTGCCTACATCTTTCAAATATACAAAAAATGACATATAGTCAAAGTCCTTCTCCCCTGCATCTTTTTCCACTTGTACCCCAACATCAAGATGCTTGTTGGATAAAATATATCTCAATGAACGATACATTTTGTCACCTTGATATTGTTTATTGGGATTCTTCAACAACACACTGTCCGAGATATTCCTGTACCCTGCTTTGGTGTAGAATGGAATGTCTGTCCTCATCACCACCTCTTGTTTTGCATATCTCCACAATTTATCAAGTTGTAGGTTTTTGTCGTCATTATTCTGATTTTCACCAGCAAAGCAAAATAACATAAGTTTCAATCGTGTTTGGAGATCAAGACTACGAATAAGCATCAGTTCTCCAAGTGATTTCATTGGACTGTTTTTCTCTATATATGCCAAAATGTCTTTTTTTTGGTTTTCATCAAGAAAGGGCAATGTATTTAATTGTTCTTCTGTAATGGTATTGATATTGTATGGATTATCGTGTATTAGTTGAAGTTCTTCTATCAAATCATTTCGTTCTTCAGCGATATCATTATTATCTTCCGTATCTTGATAATTGAGATTCTCGTTATAATCAAGAGTAAGCTGTTCTAAAAATTGTTCCCAACTCAATTGATTCTGAGCCGACAAACAACCAAAATGAACAAAAAACAATACGGCTACAAACAAATGTCGCATACCCTGTTTTATACCTGATAGAAATCGGTCGTGAAGTTTCTGAGATATCATTTTACGAGCCTGTAATGAGCTCCGCCCGTTATACTTACAATACCCTTCATCTCCAATTCAAACAACAAAGAACTGACTTTGCTATAATTCCATCCAGTATCGTTTACAATACTGTTTATCTGTTTGTCATCACATTCCTGCAATATTTTTATAATCTTAGTTTCGTCTTCACTCAGTTCCACAAACAAATCCATTTGGCCGTCATTAGTCTTATTATTTAATAAGGTGTTCTCCCAACACATAGCATTAATCAAGTCTTCTGCATTCTGAATAGCAATGGCTTTCTGGGCAATAATAAGTCTATTACACCCCTCGCTGTACTTGTCATATACCCTTCCAGGGAAAGCCATCACTTCACGATGATACGATGTAGCTAAATCGGCAGTGACAAGCGAACCCCCATGACTGGCACTTTCTACTACGATGGTACAATCTGACATACCAGCAATAATCCTGTTGCGTCTCAGAAAATTGATACGTTCTGGTGTAGTTCCAGTAATATATTCAGTGAGGAGCCCTCCCCTGTTAGTCATGTTAGATGCAACTTGTCGGTGAAGTGCAGGATAAATTCTGTCCATACCATGAGCCAACACACCTACTGTAGGCATATTGGAATCTAATGCTGCCTTATGGGCATTGATATCTATACCATAAGCCAGCCCACTCACAATCAAGACATCAGGATAATAGCGTTGCAAATCACTGATGAAAAGCCTACAAATATCTTTGCCGTACTGACTGCAATGTCTGGTTCCCACAATACTGATTACCTTGCAAGTATTAAGATTGGCATTCCCCAAATAAAACAACACAACCGGAGCATCATGACATTCTCTCAGCCTGTCAGGATAAGACACGTCAAAGAAGTTTAGCACTTTAATATCCTTACTCTCGGCATAGTCCAACTCATACTTTGCAATCTCAAGAGCATGTTGTGATTCAAGTTTGAATGCATTGACAGCATTCGGATTTATATCAGGCACCACAGCCTGAATGTCGGTTTGGTTTTCAAATAACACAGACGCAGAATGAGCCACATCCAGTATGTGTTTTAAATCATGCAAACTTATCTTAGAAATTTGCGACAATGCTATGCTACATAACCTTTCATCCATGAATTAATAATTGCTATTATAACAATATTTTTGGAACAGAACGCAACGCGTTCCCTGGAACAGCATACAAAGCAAGCCTTGCCCCTCCCCAAAGCGAAGCCCCTGGGGAACAGGCTACGCAGTATTTAAAAGCCCCTCTCTTTGCGCTGCAATTTATACAGTTTATCATTAGGCCGCACCTTAGTATCAACCTTGAAAGAAATATGCTGACCCCTCGTGGCAACATCTACAGGACCTAAATCATAACGTATTTCCACCACATTTTGAATCAAAGCACCCGTCGTATTACCAGTCACTAATATTTTGTCACCAACGTGCAAGTCAATATTCTCTATCAGAAATTCTGCCACACCCAGGTTTGAGAAATACTTACAACACTTACCAACATACACCTTTTCCTCCGTAGCCCTGTTGCCGTACACCTCGCACCATTCACCCAACTTTGCACCCTGATAATAACCATCCCAGAATCCACGATTAAACACAGTAATCAGTTTCGCATTCCATCTTGACCTATTCTCTTCAGTAAAATTACCGTCAATGACCGACTGAATTGCATCATTATAACAACTCGTCACTACATGCACATATTCCGGACCTCGTGCACGCCCCTCAATCTTGAACACCCTCACACCAGCATTCATCATCACATCAATAAAATCAATCGTCTTCAAGTCCTTAGGCGACATGATATATTTATTGTCAATATTGAGTTGATTACCAGTGTCAATATCCGTCACCTCATATCCCCTGCGACATATCTGCACACACTCGCCCCTGTTGGCACTACGTCCAGCTGTTTGCAGACTCATATAGCATTTTCCACTGATAGCCATACACAAAGCTCCATGACAGAACATCTCTATACGAACCAACCTGCCCGACGGACCACAAATATTCTGAGCCACAATCTGATCGTAAATCTCCCTGACCTGCCACATATTCAGTTCACGAGCCAATACCACCACATCGGCAAATTGGGCATAAAATTTCAAAGCCTCAATATTTGAAATATTTAATTGAGTAGATAAATGCACCTCCACCCCAGTCTGACGGCAATAAGTCATTACCGCAACATCACTAGCTATAATAGCAGAAATCCCAGCCACCTTAGCCTCATCTACAATCTCGTGCATAGAGTCAATATCCTCACCATAAATAATAGTGTTGACAGTCAGATAACTCTTCAGACCGTTATTATGACAAATCTCAGCAATTTCCCTCAAGTCACAAATCGTAAAAGCATTAGCAGAATGAGCACGCATATTCAATTTGCCAATACCAAAATACACAGCATTAGCACCCGAATTGATAGCTGCTGCCAAACTCTCACGCGACCCCACAGGAGCCATTATTTCAAAATCTTCACGTTTCATACTGCAAAAATAATAAATTTACCACGAAATACACAAAATAATACGAAAAATTCAGTCCCTGCATTTTCAGTTCCTCACGCAGAGTTTTTTTACCACGAAAAACACGAAATAATACGAAAAATTCGAAAGCTTAATCTGTGATAGTAGGGACAAGCCCTACGGCACAGATTAAAAAAAGAAAAATTCAAGTATTGTTCAGTGTATATGTGAT
>JAGHSE010000440.1 GCA_018066015.1 Candidatus Colivivens equi | reverse complement strand
CTTTACCGCCCCTTCATATGGACTCATAAACTTATTTTCTATTTTACTATTTACTATTCACAATTATTCAATCATAATAGGCAAAAGCCAACATCATTATTTTAACCCGAGGGTTATTCACTACTTCACCACTTCAACTTCCTTTCCATTAGAAAGTCTTGACATACCAGCAATGACAATTTGATCATCAGGATTAACCCCACTGATAATCTCGTAGTCATTACCTATATGCTGGCCAATTTCTACCTTTGAATATGTAACCTTACCATTCTTGTAAACATATACATATCTATCACCCGCACCAACTTGTTTTACAAGTGCTGCATCAGGTACGATGACACGATATGCAGTACCAAAATCAATACTTGCACGTCCAAACATACCTGGGCGAACCTTGTTTTGTCCGTTTGAAATAGTCACTTCTACTGAGAATGTATGAGTATTCTGATCAATGGTTGGATATATAGTTGATACTTTTCCTGAGAATGTCTCATCCTTATAAGCATCTAGATTTACACTTACTGGCATTCCTATCTTTACGTCCTTGAAATGTGACTCACTAATATTTATCACTAGTTTTACTGGATTCAACTGTTCAACAGTAAGTACAGGTGTTCCATTGTACATATCGCCGTCATCATAGTTACGAGCTGTTACCACACCACTGATAGGACTAGTCAAATTAGTATTTTGATTAAGTTGTGCTAATTGAGTTTGCAACACTTTTAACTGATTTTCCTGAGCTGCTACTGCATTCTGCTGAACTGTCAACTGAGTCTGAGCTGCATCATATTCACTCTTTGAAGCACCACCTATTTTATATAGTTCTGCTGTACGATTAAATTCGGCTTGCTGATTTTGCATCTGAGCAAGCTGACTCTTTGTCTGAGTTATCTGACTCTGAATCTGCAATTTCATCTGTTGCTGGCTTGACTCATCAAGAGCAACAACTACTTGACCCCGTCTTACATAGTCACCTACATCAAAATAAATCTTCTTGATACGGACTTGCATATTAGGTGATATATTATTTTTGATGTCACTCTCTACCGTACCAGAATATGTTTCTGTCTGAGGAATATCACGACCCTCAACTTTTGCTAACTTTACTTGTGGCTTCTCATCTTGCATAGCTACTTTATTATTGTTATTGCTATTACAAGATGCAAATATCAGCAATCCAAAACTAATAACTACAAAACTAATTTTTTTCATATCTTTATCTTTTTATTTAATTTATCTTTCCTTTCCAAGAGTTAGATTTAGGTCTGCTTGATTTGTCAAGAAATCATATACTGCCTGATCGTATGTAAGTTGAGCCTGAGTGAGTGATAACTGGCTCTGGTTCATATCCAAAACGGTTCCACGACCTACTTCATATCTCTTTGAAGAAATATTCACAGCTTTGTCTGCTTGTGCAATAGCCTGCTTGTCACTCTCTATCTCTGCCAAACTGGTCTGCATATTCTTTCTATAACTTGATGCAGCCATATTCAACTGGCGCTCTGTGTTGATTCGAGTATCTTCCAATTGAGAGATTTTCACTTTTGAACTTCTTAACTTTGTCCAATTTGAAGCTGTGAAAATTGGGATGTTCAAATTAATAGTAAAACTTGCACTTGGTGACCAGTCATATTTAGGTAAGTTCCAATCATCATTATACAACGACTGATACTGTCCTGTCAACTGAAATGATAGTGTTGGCATAAAATTAGTACGTTGCAACTTCAAACTTCTCTCAAGCATTGACTTATTCAATTCTAACTGCTTCAACGAACTATTATTCTCCAATTCATTAGGCTGAGCTACTGTATTAGCCATAGTTAATTCCTTCTCATAATCACGCAACTTATCCTGAGCATTGAGTTTGATATCTGTAGTAATTCCCATCAGCACCTTCAACTGCAATTCAGCTAATGTCACACCGCCCTCTGCCGAAATCTTACTTGAGTTCATAGTTCTCATCTGAACTTCTGCCGTTATTTGGTCGTATTCACTGACTTTACCAACATTAAACTTAGAGCTCACATTGTCATATGCTTGTTTGCTGACATCATATGCTTCTGTCATTACTTTTAATGCATCATTAGCCAAAAGCAAAGAATAATACGCCTTTGTAACCTGATTTATTAAATCCAAACGACTACTACGCGATTTTTCCTGAGCCAACTTAATGTCGTCCTTTGTCAATTTCATGTTTTGATAAACAGCAGGAGCAAAAATTGGCAGATTCAGCGAACCAGACAAAGCAGCGGTATTTACGCCGTCTCTACCCATCTTAAATTCCTGACCATTCAATTTCATCACAGCAGCTTTCAATGTATGCTGAATGCTTCCGTTGACTGATACTGTAGGCAAGAGTTGCTGCCATGCCTCTGTATCTGCTATCTTCTTCAATTGAATATCCTTATCTGCAATTCTGATTGTTGGATTCTCTGCTAATGCTATCTCAATGGCTTTGTCAAGTGTAATATCCATCACATCTTGTGCACACACTGACGAAAATAAACATGGAGCGAAAATCAAAGCACTAAAAAAACATAATTTCTTCATACC
>JAGHSE010000343.1 GCA_018066015.1 Candidatus Colivivens equi | reverse complement strand
TAATGATAGTTTAAACCACCCGCCTATGTATAATCCTTATCAAAATATTTCACAACGAACACTTGACATTATAACTATAAGTTGTTCAATAATGTTCGCACTGTTCAGTTTCTTGTATATCTACTGCATGCAAGGCTGTTTGTTAGCAGAAGCTCAATTTGCATTTTCAAATGGCATAACTTCATATTCACCTTTTTGGGGTGCATTAATGATAACAATCATTCTTATGCTCATCCAATTCTTAGTTGCCAAATTCTCACGTATCGTAGGTAAAGCATACGCATTAACCTATTTTCCTTCCTTCCTATTGCTTACAGTAATATCAAGTGTTAATAAAAATGCATTATCCGACTTTACCTTTGGTAAATGGATATGGATTGTACCATTGCTATTAATTGCATATTGCATTATTGTTATTATAGTTCACCAATTATCATTCAGGTTTTCAAGTTATGATGACAACAATCATGCCAGCAAATATCTTTGGCCCAATTATCTCATACTCTTAGTAATGATGCTACTATGCGGTTCCATACATAATGCAAATGATATAGATATGATGGAATTATCAGCTGAAGAATATATACTTGATGGAAAATACGAAAAAGCAGCAAACGTAGGAGTCAATTCATTAGCGACATCACCACGATTAAATCAGTTACGATGTTATGCATTGGCAAGGACAGGTAAACTGGCAGACCATATGTTTGACTATCCTCAATATTATAAAGGTAGTGGTCTAATAAATCTTCAAGATACATTCTCATATGAACGTTTCAATAGTAGAGATATCTGTGTTGCCTTAGGCATACATTGTGGAAATTCAGTAACTACAACCGACAGATATCTTGATTTTGCCCTAAATGCAGACACACTAAAGACACGCAAAATAGTAGGCGATTATTATTTGTGCAACAAATTACTGGAAAATAATCTTACAGCATTCCTTCAGATACTTAAAGTATATTATAATATTCCAGACTCAATATCAGTCCCTGAACTTCCTGTTTTGTATCGTCAAGCTTTATTAATAGAAGCAAAGAACATAAGTTTGGACTCACTAAATAACTTTTGCGATACCATTACATTACAGACATACAAAGACTATATAGCACTCCGAAAAAAATACACCAACGATGTAGAATGTTATAATTACACTCGCCGTGAATTTGGTAACACTTATTTCTGGTATCGTGATAATTACAAAGATTTCTTGAGAACAACAGCAGAACGAGCTGGAATGTAAAGTTTTAACCAACCTTTGTTCTGAGTTTTGTATAATGCGTCTTCTTGAGTAAAATGAGTAATAGTATCATCACAACATCCAAACCCGCCATACTCTAACGCATCCGAATTAAGAATCACATCATAAGAACCTTCAAGTACGAGTAACCCATAATCAGTAAAAGATTTGTTTGGATTAAAATTAAATACAAACACCAGATTACCACGCGAAAAAGCCAGAATTTGATCCCCATCGTTGTGCCAAATTTCAATAACCTTTGTACGAGAAAACATTCTGGCACTGCGTACTACACGCATCATTGCTGAATCAAAATCACTCAACCAATGATAGCACAACGAATGGTTATCAACCAAATTCCATTGTCGTTTAGCATATTTATGACTCCAACCATTACCTTCACGAGGGAAATCAATCCATTCAGGATGTCCAAATTCATTACCCATAAAATTCAGATACCCACCATTTATAGTAGCAAGCGTAAGTAATCTAATCATTTTATGCAAAGCAATACCTCTAGTAGTAACAGCATTTTCATCCTCTTTTTTAAAATGCCAATACATATCAGCATCAACAAGACGGAAAATGATTGTTTTATCCCCCACCAAAGCTTGATCGTGACTCTCTGCATATGAGATAGTCTTTTCATCTTTACGTCGATTCGTCAATTCCCAAAACATAGAAGACGGTTTCCAATCTTCATCCTTCAATTCTTTAATAGTCTTAATCCAATAATCGGGAATATTCATAGCCATACGGTAATCAAAGCCATAACCACCCCATTCAAAAGGAGCCGCAAGTCCAGGCATACCGCTGACTTCTTCAGCTATAGTAATTGCATATGGATTGACTTGATGCACAAGTAAGTTAGCCAACGTAAGATAACAAATTGCGTCATCATCTTCATGGCCATTATAGTAATCTGCATAACTACCAAAAGCTTCCCCCAAGCCATGACTATAATACAACATTGAAGTAACTCCGTCAAATCTAAATCCGTCAAAATGATATTCTTCCAACCAATATTTGCAATTTGAGAGTAGATAGTGTATCACCTCATTTTTACCATAATCAAAACATAGACTATCCCAAGCAGGATGTTCACGTCTATTCCCTTTAGCAAAATATTGATTAGGGTCACCAGCAAAATTACCCAATCCTTCCCGTTCATTTTTTACAGAATGACTATGCACGATGTCCATGATAACCGCTATACCATTTTGGTGTGCAGTATCAATTAGCGACATCAATTCTTCTGGAGTACCAAAACGGCTAGACGGCGCAAATAAGTTGCTAACGTGATAGCCGAAACTACCATAATATGGATGTTCGGCAATAGCCATTATCTGAATACAGTTATATCCACCCTCAATAACACGAGGCAATATTTTATCACGAAATTCCACATAAGTTCCCACCCTTTCCTCATCTTGAGCCATGCCAATATGACATTCATATATTAGTAAAGTATTTTTCTTAGGCTTGAAAGATTTACATTTCCATTCATATCTACACTTAGGATTCCAGACTTGAGCCGAGAAGATTTTAGTATAATTATCTTGCACAACCCTTTGACACCATGCTGGAATACGTTCTCCACATCCACCATTCCAATGTATGCTTAATTTATATAAATCATAATGGTGAAGAGAATCATGAGGCAAGTTTAATTCCCAAATTCCATTTCCAATATTGCTCAACTTAAAATCATCACACTCCTGCCAATTATTGAAATCACCGATCAAATATATTTCTGTTGCATTTGGAGCCCATTCACGCAACACCCAACCATTCTTTGCAGTGTGAAGACCAAAGTAAATATACCCATTTGCAAAATCAGCAAGCGAGAGTTTACCATTAGAAGTAATTTGTTCAAGCTTAGATAAAGCATATTGATGACGATTAAAAATAGCATCCTCGAATGGACGCAACCAAATATCATTTTTTACAAGTTCAATATGCGAGTTATTCATATAATCAATAATTATGTAAGAATTAAGCCTTAACCTTAAAAATCACCTTATGAATATCCTTTAAGTCAGAAATTAGAGGAGCATGAGCATCTGTAGGAAAGAAAATTACAAACATCCCTTTACTGACAGAAATCAGATTCTTCACCTCAGCATCATAAAACGAAATATCCTTATCATCATTATAATACACTTCAGGCAAATCAGCCCGAGGAATATACCCCATCATTTCAGAGTCACTCAAAGGTATTTGAATGTCAATCATTCTGTTATGAGTTTCATATTTAGCCTCCGCTCTTGTTTTACAAGCAGAATAATCAAAATTGGCAAATACATCATTTCCACAGATGTATTCTCTACCTACCTCATGATTATAAATATCAGTATTGTTGATATAATCCACTACCTTAGCAAATAATGGATTCAATGCAACATAATTACATAGATTTTCTAATTTGTCAACAATCATAAGACTAATTAGTAAACTCCATTTTTCCTTTTCGATAATATCCTTTACGGATAACATTACCATTTTTATCTCTTTCTATAAAAGCACCGTCACGAATATCATTAACATAGGACCCTTCAAATCTAGTACCATCAGCAGCCTCTTCAACAAATTTACCATTCTTACTACCCTTTACAAAGCGTCCCTTCATTTTCGAACCATCCTTTAATCGTATAATACCTTCACCGTGCATTTCACCATTAGCCCATTCTCCGTCATAAACGTCACCATCTTTAGATGTATATTTTCCACGTCCTTGTTGTCTATCAGCCGACCAATAACCTTCGTATCTAGAACCATCAGGCCAAGTAAAAGTTCCGAAACCATCTCTTAGTCCATCCTTAAAAGCCCCAAGATACTTACGTTTATCTGCATAAGTAAAAATACCCTGTCCCGAACGAACCCCATTTAGATATTCACCTTCATACTTATCACCATTTGCAAAAGTATAAATACCCCTTCCGTACATCACATCGTCTTTCCACATTCCGTCATATACATCACCATTTGCATAATGATATACACCTCTACCATTACGCATATCATTTAGCATATGACCTCTATAAGTATCACCATCCCCCCAGTCAAAACTACCAAATCCGGATTTTTTGTCATTCACCCAACCTCCACTATATTTCATGCCGTTTGCCCAAAGATATGTACCTTCAGTATCTTGGCGTTTATCCTCATGCCAATTACCCACATATTTATCACCATTAAAATAGTACATCGTGCCCTGTCCCTCTTGGTAGTCTTTGTACCACATTCCGTCATAACGATTTTTATTGGCAAAATAATAAGTACCTTTGCCATGTTGATGGTCCTGATACCAGTAACCAACATATTTTTCGCCATCAGTGAATGTATAAGTTCCGTAACCTTCACGTTTTCCTTTTACATAACCACCATCATAAACATCTCCGTTCTTAAACTTAGTAACACCTTTGCCAAAGGGTTTTCCGCTTACCAAGTCTCCATGATAAACAGACTTGTCTTTAAAAACGAAATCCCCTACAGTTGGTTTTTGAGCCATTACAATTGTAGTTGTAATAAGGAAAATAAATCCTAATATGTACTTA
>JAGHSE010000351.1 GCA_018066015.1 Candidatus Colivivens equi | reverse complement strand
AATCAATACTATCTTAATAGAATGATTCAGATAACTTTTCCATAGTCGTTGTGGGCTAACAGTATTGCATTTTCTACAATAATTATCTAACAGCATCTTCATACTTTCGCTCATGTGTAAATTCAGCCATTTTTCAGTAGGACCTGCCATCCTCATCACATATGGTGTAAGAAACGTAGTAATTACTGATACTGCTACTACAATTGGATACAACGAAGGCGACGTCACACCTGATGTTTGCCCAAAAGAAGCAATGATAAATGCAAACTCACCTATTTGCACTAATGAAAAACCCGTTTGCAACGACACTTTCAGACTTTGTCCCGATAATAATGTGCCGAATGAAGCAAAGGTAATCTGACCCAGAATTACAATTATTGTTATTGTCAAAATAGGTAGCCAATATTCAATTAACATATCTGGATTGAGCATCATTCCTACAGATACAAAAAATATTGATCCAAACACATTTTTTATAGGTTGTACCAATATTTCAATTCTTTCAGCCTCTAACGTCTCTGCTAATATTGAGCCCATCACAAATGCGCCTAAAGCTGTGGAAAATCCTGCTGACGATGCTAATAAGACCATTCCCAAACATAAACCAATTGCTATTATAGTAAGAGTTTCATCATTCAAGTGTTTCTTAAACTTCCTAAAAAACGTAGGAAGAATATAAATTCCTAACACAAACCATAGTATTAAGTATGCCACCAGTTTTATTATCTCCAACACCAATTCCTCACCTGCAAATTTCTGATTGACAGCAATAGAAGAAAGTAATACCATTAGCACAACAGCAAATAGGTCTTCTACAATCAAGATACCCATCGTTACTGAGGCAAATTTATTTGATGACAGGCCCAAGTCTTCTATTGCCTTAAACACAATGGTAGTTGAGGACATACACAGCATTCCTCCTAAAAACAATGAATTTATATCATCCCAAGCAAATAGTTTTCCCACAAGAAATCCCACAGACATCATGCCTATTACGATTACAGAGACTGCAACAAGTGCCGTACTACCCATTGACATCAATTTCTTGAAGGAAAATTCCAATCCCATTGCAAATAACAAGAATAGCACACCAATCTGTCCCCACATTTCCACACTTTCTTCATCACTAATCCAACTTGCGCCACACACATACGGACCAGCAATCATACCCGCAACTATATAACCCAAAACTACAGGTTGTTTGAATAGTTTAAACAACAAACTGACTATTCCTGCCGTCAACATAATTATACACAGATCATGTATCATAACTTTAAGGTGGGTTCTATAAATTCATTTCTTGCGATTTTGAGGTTTGTTCCGAGCAGATTGCTGTGCGGAAGGAGAGCCTTCGGCCCAAAATAAGGACGTAGCTGGCAAAGCCAGTGATGCGGGCATCATGACTGACTGAAAAGCAGCAAGATGCCGAAACAAAAACAAAAGGGCTGAAAAGAACGATATCACCCATATTTGAAAAATTATTACTTATTCGGTGAATTTATAGAACCCACCATAAATTAATAGTAAAGTAAAAAAATAGTCCAGAATTAACGCTGGACTATTTTTATACCACTATATGTATTGATGTTAATCTTGACGCTATCACAATCCAAATAATTTTTCAGAGGCAAGCAAAAATATCTTGTTTCTGAATAGTCTTCTGTATCTTCTACTGGCTTTTGATGAAGGAATGTGAAATATGCGATTTTTTGTCCAGCATTATTAGTAGCAATAGAATCTTCACAAAATGCAAATTTGTGTGTTCCTTCTCCATGAGTCATTAATATTAGTCCCAGATTTAGGTATCCGCCACCCTTCCATGCACTTGTGAACTTGACTGGGTCTGTATGTTTCTCTTTGTATGAACTTGCTTTTACAGGTGTGTTGGCAAATACTGATTTCAGGGAGTAAATATGCGCAGATGAATTGTCTAACAACTTATATTTTGCCAAACATCTAATAGTAGTATCAACGAATTCTGTGGTAAACTCTTGTGTTACAATCCAAGTTTTACCGTTATCGGTTATGATACTTTCAATAGTTTTGTTAGGACCAATGGTGACAGAGATTAAACTTTGCCATATTTCTGTTGGTTCATCTGTGTTGCTGCCTTTACTGCAAGCCTGCAATAGCATTATAATAGTTGCGAGCAGGATTGGCATACATAGTGATGATTTTTTCTTTAAGATATTCATAATCAGGATTATGAATTGAGATTTTTTTGATTTGTGATTCAATATATTCGTGTGAGGTTGTCAGTTTTGAATTATCTGATGAATTGAGGCATTGAAGTGCCTCTTCGTTAATTGGATAAAGCCTGTAATGGCTATGTATTTGGGTATCTATATATTTTGCGATAATATCAAATAGTTCTGCCTTTGGTGTATTAGGGTTTAAAGTGTCTAACCAATCATTGATACAAGGTGCGGCATGGTAGTGTACTTGTCCTTTGTATCCTAAAATTCCAGTACGCATGTTGTCAAGGTCGTCTTGTTGACTTTTTTTGAAGGAAGGAATGTCGCGTTTGTTTTGAAATTCCCAAGCTTTTAAATAATCACAAGGGTCAAATTCGTATGATATTGCAAGAGGTACAATGTTTAGTTGTTTTAGGTTATCAATAACAGACTGACTATTTCCTCCTAGACAAAGCATTTTTAATACACTATCTTGAGTACGGTCATTGCTATCTTTTGCGCGTCCTTCACGTTGTGCAATCCACACATTACTATGTTTGTTTGTAATGACGTGATTAATGTATTCTGACATTTTCTTTGACGCGAGTAGCATTTGCCGCATTGTTAGTTGTCTCTGAACAATAAAAGAGCGGTTTATTCTTACGAGGTTGCGAATCCACGGATGAATTAATAGGTTGTCTCCAATTGCTATTTCCACAGTGTCTTGTTTGTGGTCAATGAGTAATGCGCAAAGAAATGCAGAGTCAAGAACTATGTCGCGATGATTTGAAATGAAGGTATAGCCCGTATTGAAGTCAAGAGCAGAAAAATCTGCATCAAGACCTGTAGTGGCGTTTTGGGCTATCTTCATTACAAATTGATATACAAGTTTTTGCTGAAATTCCAAGTTGGTCTTGCATGAATGCATTATGGTAGATAGTTGGTCTAATGTGATTTCTGGCATTACTGCTTTTATCACATTGATGAACTTTTGGTCAGCAAGCAACGTATCAAATGCTTGTGGTAGTTCTTCTGGTAAATATGGCCTTATGTCGTCAAAATAATGTATGTCGTGCATTGCAAAATGAGTAGTTATATTATTTTTCTTTCATTTTAGATTCAATGACTTCATCAAGAATATAGCTCATTTCCAATCCGTCCACTTTTGCTTGTTGAGGAATGAAACTTGTTGCTGTCATGCCTGGAGTTGCATTGATTTCCAAAAGGTTGATGACGTCAACTGTGGATGTTTGATTTTCTACCAGCACACCATGCTCATGAACGGACTTAGTGATAATATAATCAACGCGCATTATTCCACTTCCTCCAAGAATGGTGTAGATAGACTTAGTGAGTGATTTCACTCTGTTGGTTGTTTCTGGCGAAAGTCGTGCAGGGGTAATTTCTTCTACCTGACCATTATATTTTGCATCGTAGTCAAAGAATTCGTTTTTACTAACAACTTCAGTGATTGGCAGGACGTGAATTTCTCCGTTAGCTTTACGGAATACACCATTTGCTATTTCAATACCTTTCAGCTCAGCTTCTATCATGACATCACCAAATTCTTTACGAGCGAATTTGATGGCATCTTGTATGTTTTCTTTGTTGGTAACACGAGTGACTCCAAAACTGCTTCCAGCTTCATTAGGTTTGATAAAACACGGCAGTCCGACTCGTGTTATAACATCTTCGTCTGAAATTTCCTGACCTTTTCGTAGAAGGATAGAATCAGCAACCTTTACACCAAAACGTCTGAGATAGTGATTGTTTGCAAATTTATCAAAAGTAAGAGCCGCAACAAGTACATTGCATGAAGAATATGGGATATGCAGTAATTCAAAATAACCTTGTAAGATACCATTTTCCCCAGGAGTACCATGTATGGTAATATATGCAAAGTCGGGTATAATTTTCTTATTGTTGTCAATGAACGAAAAGTCATGACGATTAATAGGTGAGAGTGAACCATCTTCAAGTATCGCATTCCACTCCAAACCTCTTGTCTCAATAATATATACGATATATTTGTCTCGGTTCAACCATGAACTGATACCAGCAGCACTTCTCATTGAGACATCATGCTCAGAAGAGTCACCACCTGCAATGATTGCTATAATTTTCTTATTCATATTGTTGTTGATTATATCTTCTCCATTTTTCTAAAAGAGCAGCCATATCTTCAGATATTTCTGAATCAAACATCATTTCTTTTTTTGTCCGAGGATGTATAAATCCAAGGGTTTTGGCATGAAGTGCCTGACGTGGGCAAATTTTCATGCAGTTATCTACAAACTGCTTGTACTTGTTTGATTGAACACCTTTTAAAATTACATTTCCGCCATATCGTTCATCGTTGAAGAGTGTATGACCTATATGTTTCATGTGAACTCTAATCTGGTGTGTCCTTCCTGTTTCAAGAACACATTTCACGAGTGTTACGTATCCAAAGCGTTCCTTTATATAATAATGTGTAGTGGCGTGCTTGCCTATTTCTGAGGTTGGGTCAAACACTGCCATTTGCATTCTGTCTTTAGGATTTCGGGCAATATTTCCTACAATAGTGCCTTCATCTGTGTCGAAATTTCCCCATACCAGGGCGTTATATTCTCTCTTAGTAGTTTTGTTGAAAAATTGTTTTCCTAACGATGTTTTGGCATCTGCAGTCTTTGCAACTACAAGCAGTCCACTAGTGTCTTTGTCAATACGATGGACCAGTCCTATTTCTGGGTTGTTGATGTCGTATTCAGGATGATCTTTCAAGTGCCATGCAATAGCATTGAGAAGTGTTCCGCGCCAATTTCCGTGGCCAGGGTGGACTACCATTCCGGCAGGTTTGTTGATGACTATCACATCATCATCTTCATAGACTATATTGAGTGGAATGTCCTCTGGTTCAATGCTGAAATCAATATGAGGACGATCGAGCATAATCTTGATGACATCTCCTGGCTTTACTTTATAGCTTCGCTTTACAGGTTTGTCATTACACATGATAAAACCTGCATCTGCTGCTTTTTGTATTCTGTTGCGGGATGTGTCTTTCAAATGGTCAATAAGAAACTTATCGACTCGTTCCAGAGTCTGTCTCTTATCTGCAACTACCTTAAAATGTTCATATAGTTGCCCTGATTCTTCATCTTCATCCTCTGCTTCAGAATCAATATATATTTCTTCACCCTCAATCATTATAGAGCAACGTCAAATTTATCTCGTTCTATTTCAACCGTATCAGCCATGAATTTCTTGTTTCTCTCATAGAATTCGTCATCATCAAGTGAATCAAGACTTTCGTCTTTCTCACCTGCTCCACAAACTAATGTTAGTGGTATCTCCTTATTTACGTTGGCTCCAGCTAAAATTTCTTTTTTACCTTGTTTTATGGCTATGATTAAATCTTTTGGTCTGCCGAATATCATGACAGGTTCGGTCAATTTGAATCCTAGGTCTTGCAAAATTACTTCCGCTTCTAGTCGCGAACTATTACCTGCAAGGTCAGGTAGTTTAGCCATTGGTGCACCATGATAGTTGATGGTAAGATGTATGACATGTCCACTTTTTACTATTGTTCCAGCTTTTGGATTTTGTTCAAGCACGCATCCTGGGGCAATTCCTTTTTGATATACAGAATCATTTACCACAGGTATGAGGTCTGCCATTTCCAATAATTCTGTGGCTTTGCTTTCACTTTTACCTACAACTGTAGGAACATCAATTTGTTCACCATGGTGAGTGTAACCATCAAGGGTAAAATATATTACAACAGGAATGGCTGAAACGATAGCAATAGCCAACATTACATTCAGCCAAAACAGACACCCAGTCTTTCCTTTAAAATATTGTCTCATAATTTTGATAAAACTACGTTTTCTGTTGCAAATTTACACAAATAAATTGAAATCATCTCTAAAAAAACAAAAAGTTTCACACAAAACTATATTGTTTATTTCACTTCTTACAGGTGTTAATAATGAATAATTTGTTGTGGTTAAGTGGTTATAAGATAATAGTAAGGGCGTTCTTTTTAATTACTAAGTGGTACACTTTTGGACTAGATTATACTTTTCAATTACCATATAAGTGATGATAAAAAAATAACTTGGTACAAAATGTTTGATAACTTGGCACGCCTTTATTTTATCTTGTTGGCTATATTTGAAGCTGTTCCTCAGTCACATAGCCCGCTATGCTGGCTTTGCCAGCTACGTCCTTATTTTGGGCTGAAGGCTCTCTCTCAACTCCAAAATATCTCAACAATCTAAA
>JAGHSE010000104.1 GCA_018066015.1 Candidatus Colivivens equi | reverse complement strand
GGATGAAGTTCTCAACTACTTCATTCATCGTGCAACCAATGCTTCTGCTGAATCATTAAACTCAAAGATTAAACAATTCAGAGCTCAGCTAAGAGGTGTATCCGATGTTGATTTCTTCCTCTATAGGCTGTCTATGATATTCGGATAAACACAGGCTTTTACTGGTGAGCCGATTTATTTTTATTTTCGAACGTGAGTACCTTGCGAGAGCGTAGCGAGCGATAGTACGATTAAGTGAGTAAAATACAAAATAAATGTCGATTTATTTTTATTTTCGAGCATGAGTACCTTGCGGGAGCATAGCTTAAGTTTGCTTCAATTGCTGAGGTGCGAAGGAGAAAGACAATAGTCAATGGGGGGGCCATTGTAACCGAAAATTGACGATACAGGTGACAAAAGAAAGCTTAATAGCGCATAACAGTCTAATAATCGATTTGGGTTTAAGCTATCAACAATTGTTGTCATATATATGTGATAGGTCATGAAGTACGAAAAAAGGCTTTCATTGCTGAAAGCCTCTATGTTGGGATACCAGGATTCGAACCTGGAATGACAGGACCAGAAGCTGTAGTGTTACCATTACACCATATCCCAATTTCCATTTGCGGGTGCAAAGTTAGAAAAAAAAAACGAAAACCGATACGAAAACAAAAACTTTTTTTCTATTTTTTATTTTTTGTGACTGAAAAGCCAATCTAGTCCTTCTTTAGGGAATGGATTGCCACAAGACTTATAATGATTTAAGCCAGGAAGAATTATGTATTTCAAATCACATTTACGCTTTTGCAGTACCTTTACATAAGGTTCCATTACTTGTGGACCATATACCTCGTCTTTCTCACCAGCAACAAGACAAAGAGGGGTCTTAGCACATTTTTTGAGATTAACAAAATGTGTAAGTCTATCTAATTTGGGACTACATATAGCAGGCATAGCAGCTGCAAAATAATCAGGGTAGTCTGACACGAGCCGCCATGTGCCACTTGCTCCAAACGACTCACCTAATATATATATTCTACCTTTATCAATAGCATTATGACTAACATAATCATCAATGAAGTCCTTGACAACATCACTAAGATATTTACCAAGAGGGGAACTATATTCATTCCAATGTCTGGCTTCCTCGCATTGAGGAGCAAGCAATACAGCCTTCATCGTATTGGTACTCAAATACTCCACCAAGTGTTTGTATGCCAAAACACGTTCTTGTGTCTCATTTTTATGTCCGCGTGCACTGCGAGGATGCAGATATATTACCAAAGCACTACTACCCTCTGCATCTTGATTGAATTTGAGTTCCTTGTATGGTAATATCATTGTACCGTTATGATATTTGTACTCTTGCGCCCCAATCCACGATGGACTGAGAATCAACAACAAGGTAATAATAATACATCTTAATCCACTATTCATAATTTCTCAAAAAAGTCTAATCTACACATACTGACTGCAAAGATACGATTAAGCGAGCGAAATACAAAATAAACAGTTAAAAACTTTTATTTTTATTGCCGAGCGTAAGTATCTTGCGCAAGTGAAACGAGCGATAGTACAATTAAGCGAGCGAAATACAAAATAAATAGTTGAAAACTTTTATTTTTATTGCCGAGCGTAAGTATCTTGCGCAAGTGAAACGAGCGATAGTACGATTAAGCGAGCGAATAAACAAAAAGATACCAGAGCAAGCAAAAAATCTTAATTGGTATCTTATAATTCATATTTTTTTCATATCTTCGCAGACATGAAACAAGAAAGACCATTGATTCTCATCTCGAACGATGATGGATATAAAGCAAAAGGAGTGAATTTTCTAGCACAAATTGCAAGAGAATTTGGTGATGTAGTAATTGTAGCACCTGACGGAACACGCTCTGGATATGCTATGAGTGTAACATTTTGGCAACCTCTAAGAGCCGAAATCATACACTGTCCACAAACTTGCACTGAGAGAGAATCAACAGATGATAAACATTTGGGAGACTTGACTGTTGTGTCATGTTCTGGTACACCTGTGGATTGTGTAAAATTAGGAATGAACTCATATTGTCCTCGACGTCCTAGTTTGGTACTCGGAGGCATCAATCATGGAGATAATTCTAGTGTCAATGCTCATTATTCAGGTACTGTAGGAATTGTAACAGAAGGGTGTATGAAAGGTATTCCATCTGTAGCGTTCTCTATTTGTGATCATGAAGACGATGCCGATTTTGAGCCAATGCGTCCTTATATCCATCAAATTATTGACATGGTACTGAAAAATGGTCTGCCTCATGGTGTGTGTTTGAATGTCAATGCGCCAAAGGCACAAACATTCAAGGGAATAAGATGTTGCGCAATGGCGTTTGGCAGTTGGGGAAAGGAGCTAGTGGAACGACAAAATCCAAGAGGCTTTAAATACTACTGGATGGTAGGTCAATACACTTGTCTGGACCAGCGTGAGATGAGTGACCAAAGGAGCCTGGAAGAAGGTTATCTAACTGTCACACCTCTTCATATTGACCTAACCGCATATGATTATCTAGAAGATTTGAGCAAAAAACTTTGTATTCAGAATCCATAAAACGATAATTCTCAATGAAATATTATCTCATAGTAGGAGAAGCCTCAGGTGATTTGCATGCATCAAATCTTATGAAAGCATTGATGGATATTGACCACAATGCAGAATTTCGTTATTTTGGTGGTGACCTGATGCAACAAGTAGGAGGAACACTTGTGAAGCACTATAGAGATTTAGCTTACATGGGATTTATTCCAGTTCTTATACATGCTCGTACGATATTGAAAAATATGACATTATGTAAACAGGATATAATGTCATGGAACCCTAATGTTGTAATACTTGTAGATTATCCAGGATTTAACCTTGAAATTGCGAAATATGTAAATCGCAATTCAAAAATACCTATATTCTACTACATCTCTCCAAAAATATGGGCATGGAAGGAATACAGAATCAAAAATATTCGCAGAGATGTGGATGAATTATTTTCTATTCTTCCATTTGAAGTGGAATTTTTCAAGAAACATAAATATAATATACATTATGTAGGCAATCCGTGTGTTGATGCAGTAGAAGACTTTCTTCTATCAAGAAATGGTAATGAAAGTTTCAGTCAGTTCTGTGAAAGTAACGCTTTGGAATGTCGCCAGATCATTGCCATCCTTGCAGGAAGTAGAAAACAAGAAATCAAGGATAATCTAAAGACGATGCTTACTGCTGCATCGGAATTTGACAATGAGTATCAGTTTGTGATAGCTGGTGCACAGGGTATTGACGAAACATATTACAAACGATTTATCCCTTATAATGTACATGTAAGCATTGTATTTGACCAAACATACAGATTACTACGTCAATCAACTGCCGCGTTGGTGACATCTGGTACTGCAACTCTTGAGACTGCTATTCTTGGCATTCCTCAAGTAGTATGTTACTATACCTTTCTAGGAAAATTAGTAGCGTTACTTAAGTCGCTAATACTTAAAGTGAAATATATTTCACTAGTCAACCTTGTGGCTGGCAAGGAGATTGTCAAGGAATTGATTGCCGATAAAATGACGGTTGACAACGTAAGGATTAATCTTTATGATATACTTCCAGGAGGGCAGAAACGAGACCAAATGATAACCGATTATACAGAACTGCGTAAGATTCTGGGTGAAAAAGGAGCATCTAAACGTGCTGCAAAGCAGATATACGATTTGTTAAGGAAATAAATTCTTCAATGCTCATTTGCTCTGGACGTTTATTAAATTCACTATCAGAGAGAAACTCGGCACTAATATCCTTATCAATCATTCCACTAAGAACTTGTTTTAGGCCATTGCGAACCATCTTGCGTCGCATGGTAAAGACAGTCTTAACTATTTGTCTAAATAATTTCACATCACACCCAAGACTTTCACGACTATTACGAGTCATACAAATAACTGCACTTTTAACTTTTGGCGGTGGATTGAATACATTTTCGTGAACAGTGAAAAGGTACTCCACATCATACCAGGCTTGAATGAATATACTTAGCACTCCATAACTTTTAGTGCCAGGTTGTGCAGCAAGTCGTTCGGCCACTTCCTTCTGAACCATGCCAGTACAGCATGGTATTAAAGTTCGATTATCAACTACCTTGAAGAAAATTTGTGAGGAAATATTATATGGATAATTGCCAGTCAGCACAAACTCATGTCCATCAAATACACTCATAAGATTCATTTTCAAGAAATCTGCAGAAATAATGTTTTCAGGAGCAAGTTTGTTGAAATGTTCAAGGAGATATGAAACCGATTCATTATCAAGTTCTACTACCTTCAACTCACGATTCTTCTGCATAAGAAATTGTGTAAGAACGCCAGTTCCTGGTCCAACTTCTAATACAGGTATTTCTTTGCAGGCATCGATAGTATCTGCAATACGACTTGCAATTCCCATATCAGTGAGAAAGTGCTGTCCGAGACTTTTTTTGGGTCTTACATAATTCATACGATGGGCAAATTTATAAAAAAGTTTTCTTTTTTGCTTTTGTTTCGTGGAAAAAATATTAAATTTGCATTACTATGATAAATATTATTAATGAAATAAACGACTATCTTTGGGTAATTGTGATAGTATTGCTCATTGGAAGTGCTATATATTTTACTATTCGTTCAAGAGGTGTGCAATTTCGCAATATGCGTGATGCTATTCGTATCACCTTAGGAAAAGACACTAAAACGAAACACCAAATCGGTTCTTTTCAGGCCTTTGCCGTCTCACTTGCATGTCGCATAGGAACTGGTAACCTTGCAGGTGTAGCTAGCGCCATATTCATAGGAGGACCAGGGGCTGTTTTCTGGATGTGGATTATGGCATTGTTTGGTGCTGCAACTGCATTTGTAGAGGCGACTTTGGCTCAACTCTACAAGCGAAAAGGAACTGATTCTTTCTATGGTGGACCAGCATATTACATGACCCACGGACTTCACCGAAAATGGATGGGTATTCTCGTTGCAATACTTTTAACTATCACATTCGGAATGGCAAACCAACTTTTGCAGTCTAACACATTGATTTCTGCCTTAAATGATGCTTTGGGTTGTGACAAGGTTATAATCGGTTTAGTACTTATGGTGATGACATTCCTTATTATCTTCGGAGGTATTCACAGAATTGCTCGTTTTACATCACTCTGTGTTCCAATCATGGCGATTGGATATCTGACAATTGCACTATACGTCATCCTCATTAACATCGGAGAGTTGCCCAAAGTATTAAAACTAATATTTGACGGAGCATTCGGAATCCAACAAGTTGCAGGAGGGTTGTTTGGAGCTACAATCATGCAAGGAATAAAACGGGGTCTGTTCAGCAACGAAGCAGGTGAAGGTTCTGCGCCTAATGCCGCTGCAATAGCGAACACATCTCATCCTATTAAACAAGGTATGCTACAGGCATTTGGGGTCTTTGTTGATACACTTGTCGTTTGTACATGTACCGCCATGATTATTCTTCTCTCTGGATTATATAATTGTGGCGATGATGGAATTTTACTTACATCAAATGCATTGCAGACTGAGATTGGACCTGTAGGAAAGTATTTTATAACAGCTGCAATATTCTTATTTGCATATAGCACTATCATTTCTAACTATTTCTATGGTGAAACTAACATCCGTTATATTACACAATCCAAGAAAATTCTATTTGCCTTTCGCATTATATCCGGGCTCATACTATTTTCCGCAGTATGGGTTACATTACAAGAAGCCTGGTCATTGGTTGATATAATGATGGGATGCCTCACAATCTGTAACCTTGCAGCAATTATACCACTGTCAAAGTATGTATGGAAATTGTTGGATGACTATAGAGAACAAAAGAAGGCCGGTAAAGAACCGACCTTCCATAAATCTCAGATGCCCGACATTCAATCAGACATAGAATGTTGGGAGTGACTATTAATAATTCTCAGCCTTGAGTTCAAAATATGCTTTTGGATGATCACAAACAGGACAAATTTCAGGTGCACATTTTCCAACAACAATATGTCCGCAATTTGAGCACTGCCAAATTTTCTCACCGTCCCTGCTAAAGACAACTCCATCTTTTACATTTGCCAACAGTCTGCGATAACGAGCTTCATGCTCTTTTTCAATGGCGCCAACCATACGGAATTTTGCAGCAATCTCAGGGAAACCTTCTTCATCGGCTTCTTTTGCCATACGCGCATACATATCTGTCCATTCAAAGTTTTCACCTTCAGCAGCAGCAAGCAGGTTGGCAACAGTATCTGCAACCCCATTATTGAGAAGCTTATACCAAATCTTTGCATGTTCCTTCTCATTATTGGCAGTTTCCTCGAAAATCTTGCTAATCTGCACATACCCATCTTTCTTTGCTTTTGAAGCAAAATAGGTATATTTATTACGTGCTTGACTCTCACCTGCAAAAGCCTCTTGTAGGTTCTTTTCTGTCTTTGTTCCTTTTAACTCTTTCATTTCTTTATTTTTTTAAAACCACCGCAAATATACTAAAAAAACAATAAAACTATATCTGTTTTCATATTTATTTTCTATATTTGCAAAATAAAGCCTCAAAAAGAAAATTGAAAACTAAAGCATTCATAACTCATATCGTAAAAATATTACTACCATTTGTTATTGGTGGCATAATAATTTGGTGGATGTATCGCGGTTTTGATTTTTCTATAGTGCATGATACACTCATGCACGGCATGAATTGGGGATGGATGTTATTTTCTCTCATTTTTGGCATAACTGCCGAGGTGTTTCGTGGACTGAGATGGCGCCAATCTTTAGAGCCATTAGGGGAATATCCCAAGACTTCCAACTGTATTCATGCCGTATTTATTTCTTATGCAAGTAGTCTTGTAATACCACGGAGTGGTGAGGTGGCAAGATGCGGTGTACTAAAGAAATATGATAGCGTTTCGTTTTCAAAATCTTTAGGGACAGTTGTTACCGAAAGGGTCATTGACTCGCTGCTTATTGCTTTTATTGCCTTAATTGTATTTTTATTGCAAATTCATACCTTCTCAAATTTTTTCACTGAAACTGGCACGGACTTTGTTTCATGGCTCAATACGTTTACTACTACAGGATGGATAGTAACATTATGTTGTATTGTCATATCTGTTGTTTTCATTTACATCCTGCTAAAACGTGCCACTGGCGAATCCAGACTTAAGAAAATTATCACAGACCTAAAAGCTGGCATTTTCTCTTTAAAGGATGTAAAAAATAAATATTTGTTCATTTTCTATACTCTTGCAATTTGGGCGAGTTATTTCCTACATTTCTATATCGCATTTTTTAGTTTTGAATTTATGAGTGGGCTATCTTTACTGGTCGCATTAGTTGCTTTCATTATTGGTAGTATAGCAGTAATTGTTCCGACTCCAAATGGTATGGGACCTTGGCACTTTGCTGTAAAGACCATACTTATATTATATGGTGTCGCATCTACACAAGCTGAGATATTCGTAATGATTGTTTGGGCAGTGCAGACGGCTCTTATCCCTTCGTTGGGGGTGTATTCACTACTATGCCTAGGCTTAAAACACAAACATAAAACTCTATAAAAT